>CBESZZ010000177.1:0-7528 GCA_965534055.1 uncultured bacterium
CTTCCCGCGCCGAAGATCAAGGCGCCGGGGTTCCCACCGTTGTTTCTGGAACTCCTGGCGGCGAAGAAGCCTGACCCCGAGGCCGTCATGCAGGTCATCGCACCGATCGCGACGAGCCCCGATGTGCACACGCGTCACGTGTAAGAAGTCGTGATGTCGGTGTTCGGTGAGAGGCTCCGCGCAAAACCTCAGCCCAAGGCCTTGGACCTGGATGGATTCCGCGCTGCCGCTGAGAAGGCGATGCGCGCGATCCGTTCGGGGATCGATACGGGCGAGAGCTACGACGAGTTGGTTTCCGACGTGCAGCGCACGCTTGATCAACTTCGCGAACTAGAGATGGCAGATACGCTGACCCGCGAACGCGCGGACGAGCTCGGTGACATCTTCCACAAGATGGCGTTGGCCAAGCTCGTGCCGTTGTTGAACGCCGCGTTCCCACTGCTGGACGCCGCGGATGCCATGGCGCGGCCAGAGTTCTTGAAGGTGATGCGACGCAAGGAAGTGGGGCGCGTGCCCACCGACCAGCGTGCATATCTTACCGGAGATGTCTTGGCCTACGGCGAAGCGGGCTTCGGCAAGTTCGTCGTCGGCGGGTTCGGCGACAACACCTACGACTGCACGCGCTTTGCAGTCATCGTCGATCTGGGTGGGAACGACACCTACAACGGTCCGGCTGGCGGTACGTTCTCCCGCGATCGGCGACTCGGTCTCGTGGTGGACGTCGATGGCGACGACACCTACGACGCGCTCAACGATGGGCTGGGCAGTGCTACCTACGGGGTGGGTGTGCTCGTCGACCACGCGGGCAACGACACCTACAAAGGCAAGGCGCGCTGCGCCGGCTTCGGTGCGGCTGGAGTTGGCATCTTCGTGGATCACGCGGGTGACGACACCTACGAGTTCGAACGCCACAGCGGTGGTGTCGGTGTTGGCGGGGTCGGCGTGTTCGCCGATCTGCATGGCAACGATTCCTACCGCTCCAACACGCAGAGCTTTGGCCTGGGCCTTCCCGCAGGTGTTGGCCTGCACGTCGATGGCGCAGGTGATGACACGGTTCAGATTGGTCAGGACAAGGGTGCGCCTGCCCGCAGCCTGTCGCTGGGATCCGGTGTCGGTCTTGGTGGTTTGGTTGCAGGCGGCGTAGGCATGTTCCTCGACCGGAGCGGTGATGACGATCGCAGCAGCGGTGGACTGTCGTTCGGCGCCGCGGCGCACGGGGGGCTCGGGCTCTATGTGGACTTCCTTGGCGGCGATCGATCCAAAGCCGGACCGGGGAGTCTCGGTGCGAGCTACGGCAAAGGCATCGGCATCTGCGTGGATGCCCGCGGTGACGATCAGTTCTCTGTTGAAGGAGGCATGGGCCTTGGTGCTGCCGCCGATGGCCGCGCCTGGTTCTTGGATGCGGCGGGCGACGATGACTACACGTTGTCGGGCGTTGGCTTTGGCCATGCTCTGCCGACGGGAGTGGCGGGCTTCTTCGATCTTGGGGGCGCCGATCGCTACCGACGCACCGAGGAGTCGCTGTTTCCCAAAGTGTGGACCGCTGCGGATAAGCCCGAAGGCACGTGGCAAGTGTTCCTCGACGAAGGTGAAGGCGACGACGTGTTCGATTGGGAAGTACCCGATGGTCGCAAGCCCGTGGCCGGCAAGTCGCTTACCGTCGACGGCGACCGCTTGCTCGTCGATACGCACCCTGCGAAGTCGGGGAACGATGCCCCAGCAAAAGATGACGGGAAGTAGTTGGCGTTGATTGCGATCGCTTAGAATCGCGTTTGTTTGAGCGGGGAAATGAACCCGCTCCCAAACTCAACGCTTCATTGCGCGTGCTTGAACCGGTACTGCTGTGTCATGGTTCATTTTGATCATGCGCGTGTATGCCCTCCGCGACGACTTCGTTCGGGAACGGCCTACCTCTCTCTTTTGACTTTGATCTCCGTGGCCACTGCGCTTTCTGCACAGGGACAGCTTTCGCAAAGCGAACTACAGAATTCGTTCGCTGTGATCGGCAATGTGCGACCGCTTGGTGTCGCATTGCCTGGCGTTGTCGGCCTCAATTTCGTCGATCCACTGCGCGTCGCGCCGTACTACGCGACGGAGCAACTGACTGCGGACTATGAGGCCTTGCTGGCCCTCAATCCTGCGCTCGCGGCATATCCACTATCGATGCAGTGGGTGCATCGGCCAGACGGTGCGTCACCTTTGTTCACCGACGTGATGACATTGAGTGGGAGCGAAGAGCCGGGGCGGGGCCCTGGCGGTGATGGCGGTTGCGACGAGCGCGTGGTGGCGTCCGAGACGCTGTATCCGTTCCGGACCATCTCATACACCAACCATCGCCACACCGGCGGCGGCTGGAGCCGATGTACCGGGACGATTGTTTCGCGTTACATGGTGCTTACCGCGGCGCACTGCATCTATGACCGTGGAGGCAGCAATTACTTCGACGAGTTCAAGGTCATGCCCGCACGGGATGGCTCCAGTTTGCCATACGGCACCTACAACCTGACGCGCAAGCGCACGAATTCCGCATACATCAACGCGAGTTCGAGCAACCGCCACAATTACGACTACGGCGCGTTGTTCAACTACTCGCAGTTTCCGTTCTCAACGATGATGCCGGTGAAGTTCGACTACTCGGCGAACAACGGCAACGTTGTCAACATGTCGGGCTATCCCAGCACCACCCCATCAGGCGGCTCGACTCGTCGGCAGTACCGCGACTCGGACCCCATCACGTCGAGCACCTCCCGCAAGATGTGGTACAGCATCACGTCCGTCGGCGGCGCGAGCGGCAGCCCGGTTTGGCGCTACCAGTCCAGTGGAAGCCGCCGCGACATCGTGGCCGTGAACGTTTCGCACTCGACCAGCTGCAACGGCATCGGCACGCGCATGGTCAGCAATAACAAGAATCTGGTGCAGAGCTGGATGGCGTGGCGTCCCGGGGATGATCCCGGCAGCTCGACCCTTCCCGTGGTTGCTGACCACGATCTCTTGCCGCTGGAACCGTTGAACCTTGTTGCCGTGCCAGCTTCTGTGCAGCCGCACCTGGAACCGAACCGTGGCATCCTGCAAACGATCCAGGGCACGCTCTACTCATGGGACGAATACATGGTTCCTGCCGCGCATGGTGGCACCAAACTGGCCATCGAACTGCTCGTTCCGTTCCAGCGCTTCCTCACGGTGCAAGAAGCACGCATCTTGCTGAGCGCTTCGGAGTCGTGGCGCAATGAAGAGCCCGTGCTCACGCCGACGAAGGCACCAGCCATTGCGGACGAAGCTGCGAGCGACGATCCGGGTTCGCCGACAGCGACAGGACCGGTGCCTTTCATCGACGTTGAGCATCGCTAGCGCTTCTTCTAGGTATCGCTCATCAGCTCCGTTGGTGGGCGCATCAGCCTAGAACCGCAGCGAGACGCCGAGCCCAAAGCTCCACCCGTCGACATCCGGCCCAATGAAGTACGAGCCGGTCAGTCGAACTGTGTCGATCGGCAGGCCAAGGGACTCGGCGCCCCATTCGAATCCCGCGCCGAGCTCGCTGTAGTAGTGAAAGCCCAACGCGGATCCGGTCGAACCGGGCAGCCAGGTATGGCCACCGATCGCCAACCAGCGCACCGCGGAGTCTCCTGGTTCCCAACCTGTGGGGCCAGAGAGGACCGCTCTGCTTGGCAAGACGTTGCTGTCGACATCGAAGTCCTGCGCAACGTCTGTGGATTGATAGGTCCTGGAGTGCTCGTGGACGAACCGACTGCTGGCCTGAATACGCAGTTCGTTGTGGAAGTGATGGTCGTACTCCGCACGCAGGCCGGCTGAGTAGTCGATCGTCTTCGCTGTCCAGTTGAACACGATGCCGTCGAAGATCTGCTGCACGGTGGCAGCGTCGGGACCGCTGTAGGTGGCTTCGGATTCGATGCGACTCCAACCGAGGCCCACGATGGGGCTGATGGATAGATCGTCCGTGATCTGCTGGCGTACGCCGATGCCGGCCTCTCCGGAGAACACGCTGATTTCTGACGACGCAAAACTTGGCCCGATCATCGCGTTAGGAAACTCAACCGTGCTGAAATCAGCCTCGAGGTAGCCCAAGCCTGTTTCCAGAAACAACGTGTCGCATGGCCCGAATTCCACGAGGTCGAACTCGAGGGGGACTTTGAACGTCGTGAGTTCCAAGGAGCTGCCGTCGTCTTGATCGATCTCGAAGCGCGCGGTGGCCAGATCGGGGACTTCGTTCAGGGAAATCACCGCGCCCGAGAAGCGGCCAATCCCGAATCGCAGGCCATCCCGCAGCTGGTCACGAAGCTCCGGGAGCGTTTGCGCATAGAGGCCTGAGCCGCCAAGGGCCGTGGCGATCGCGATGAGCAGGATTCGGTTCATGGCAGCGTTCTGGGTCGGTTGTGTGAGCGCAATGTCTGGGGACGGTACAGAAGAGGCGTTTCCCCGCAATCACGGGGCCTCCCGCCTGTTTTGAGGGTTGTGGCCGGGATTGGGGCAGGAGGCTGATGGCAACCGCGCTGCGGGTGTGGTGGAGCACAGGGGTGTTCCGGAGCGATCCAAGCCTGCGGCGCGTGCAGCGTGCCCAGGCCGCCGTGTACGGATGAAGTCCACACTTGCGCGCTCGCCAACCGAACCGCAGTGTGCGCGGCGTCATGACGCAGCCACGCCTTCGCTTTGCTCCCTCGCCCACTGGACCACTGCACCTCGGCGGTGCTCGGACCGCGCTCTACAACTGGGCCGCGGCCCGCGCGTTGGGTGGAACCTTCGTGCTGCGCATTGAAGACACCGACCAAAAGCGTGAAGCCGCAGATGCCTTGGAGATCATCTTCCAAGGGTTGCGCTGGCTTGGCATCGACTGGGACGAAGGCCCGGACGCGGGCGGCGATCACGGGCCGTACTTTCAGTCGCAGCGCAATGACCGTTACACCGAGGTCGCCAAGGAAGTCTTGGACCGTGGCATCGCGTACCCCTGCTACTGCACACCCGAAGAGGTTGAGGCGGGCCGCGCAAGACTGCGCGCAGATGGCAAGAACCCCCAGTACGACCGCCGCTGCCGCGACCTAACCGCCGAGCAGCGCGCAGCGTTCGAAGCGGATGGTCGTGAGCCGTCGATTCGGTTCAAGATGCCGCTCGATCAAGAACTGGTACTCGATGACTTGATTCGCGGTGACGTCACCGTCAATCTCAAGGAGCTAGACGACTGGGTGATGGTGCGTCGCGGCGGCGCGCCGCTCTACAACTTCGCATGTGTTGTCGATGACCGCGACATGGAGATCACACATGTCGTGCGTGGCGAAGAGCACTTCAACAACGGCGTGAAGCAGCGCGTGCTGTTCGATGCTCTTGGGGCCACCGCACCGCGGTTCGCGCACATCCCGCTGATCCTGAACGCGCAGGGCAAGAAGCTCAGCAAGCGCGACGCGGACACCAACATGCTCGACTATCGAGACAAGGGGTGCCCCGCGGATGCTGTGTTCAACTACATCGCGCTGCTCGGCTGGTCCTACTCCGGCGATCAGGACGTGTTCACGCGCGACGAGCTGTTAGCGAAGTTCAAGGTCGACGACATCCACAAGAGCGGCGCACGCTTCGATGAAGAGAAGCTGTCGTGGATGTGCGGCGAGTATATCCGGTCGATGCCTGTGGCCACACTGACGGACCATCTCATGCCGTATCTCGTGCGTGATGGCGGGTTGGACGAGGCGCTGCTGACGAAGAATCGCGACTTCCTGGAGAACATCGTGGTTTGCTACCAGCCGCGGATCTCCACCTACGCCGAGCTGGCGCCACAGGTCGGCTTCCTGTTCCACAGCGATCCTGTCGAGCTGGACAAGGGTGCGCAGAAACTGCTGCGCAAGCGGCCTGATGCGGCGGAGTTGTTCAGGGATTACGCCGACGCCTTGGAGTCATCCAACGCCCCGCCGTCGCTACCCGCGGATCGTGGAGGCGTGGATGCGGCAGTTACGCTGCCCAGCGGCGATCAGGAGCCAAGTGGCAAGGGCGTCGACGCGGACTACCTCACCCCGTTCGGGTTGCAGGAGCATCTGCATGCATGGTGCGCGGCGAAGGATCTCAAGCCGGGTCAGATCGCAGGGGCACTTCGCGGTGCAGTGAGCGGCACGAACAAGGGCGCCGGACTGTTCGATCTGATGTTCCTCGCCGGCAAGGAAGCGTGCGTTGCGCGTCTGCGCGCAGTGCCCGAGTCTAAGGTCGAAGCCTAGCGATCCGCCCAATTCAGCAGTTCTTGGCGGAGCCGCGCCCGATAAGGCAAACCTTCAAGCCCTGGATAAGCCGCGATGTGGGCGCGGGCGGCTTCGATCTTCGCGTTGCGGTCCTCAGTCTCGAGGAACTTCAACCCCATGTAGTCCCATCGCGCGAACGGGAAGCATGCGTAGAACACAATCGCCAGGTAGGCGGCGATCGCACCACTGCGCAGGAAGCGGCCCGCGCGATCCAGTGCGATGCGTCCCGGTGAGAGCACGAACCACGTGATGACGAAGCCACTGAACAGGCCGCCCAAGTGTGCGCTGTTGCTGATGAAGGGCACGACCCAGCTCAACACCAAGTTGATCGCCAGGATCCAGATAAGCTGCTTGCCGCCTGGTTGCTCCAGGAATTCGAGCGCGTGACGGCCGCGGCGTGAGAGCACCGCGATGAGCGCGCCCATCATGCCGAACAGGGCTCCCGAACCGCCGATCACCGTAGTGAGCGGGCCGTTCCACAGGTCGGCGACTGCGCCGCCGCCGATGGCCGCGACGAGGTACAGCAGCGCGAACTTGAGCGAACCGAGCTGCAGCTCCAGAACTGGGCCGAACATCAGCAGGGCGTACGTGTTGAACGCAAGATGCATGAACCCGCCGTGCAGGAATGCATGGGTGACCAAGCGCCACGGTTCACCCATCGTGACGACGCGCCCTTCCAATGCGCCAAACTGATCCAGCAGTTTTGGGTCCGGTTCAAAGACGCCCGTGACGAAGGCCAACGTGACGTATGCCAAGGCGACGAGGAGGGTGACCGGAAGCCGGTCCATCTGTTGGAACATGCTCACGGCTTCGGGTTTTCCTTGGTAGACGCGGGAGGTGGGGAGGGTTGGCTGGGAGTCGACTGAGTCTGACTTGGCGTCGGGTCTTCTGGGCGAGCTGGGCGGCCTGGGCGAACACGTGCGACCTTCGCTTGCGCGCGTGTGAGTGCATCTTCCGCGGAGAGGTTCACACCTTCTGGCGGCGGGGCAGCGGCCTCGGTGAATGCCGCCTTCGCTTCGTCTTCGCGGCCGAGGCCGCGCAGCGCACGTCCTCGAAGCAGCGAACAGGTGCGCTGTGGACCGTAGTTCTGTCTGTGGCGTTCGAGCATCACCAGCGCTTCGCCATCCGCGCGAAGCGAGAGCAGCGCGCGGGCGCGTTCGATGAGCGCTCCGGGGAAGGTGCGGTCGTGGTCACGCTCGATCACGAAGCCCAGCTGCCGAACCGCTTCGGGCGTTTGCCCGATTTCGCGGAGCAACACGCCCAAGGTGTAGCGCGCGGATAGCAGCTGTGGGTCC
>CBESZZ010000178.1:0-7511 GCA_965534055.1 uncultured bacterium
ACTCAGTACGCGTCCAGTTGCTGACCACAAATACCTTGGCCGCCCGGCGAATGCTCACTTGCAGATTGAGAGAAAAGTGGTAACGATACACTCTACCCTTCAAGCTATCGTACTCCGGGCTATGCAAAATGTTAACGTCATGCACCACAACAAGACCGGGACAAGGCAAGAACCAGGGTAGTTTGTAGTAGGGAGAAAACCAAACATCGATGCCCGTTTGTTTTGCGAGGTTTGGAATCTCCCACTGATCCTGCACGAGAACCGAACCGTTGTTGAGCCGAATCGCACTTCCAAAGACCGCACCCAGGCCGATGTTTTTGAATTCGCAGTCCTCAATCCTCACGTCCAACGCCGTGTTGTCGAAGTAGATGCCGTGCGGACCAAAGAGGCCGTTGGCGGCCAGATTCTCGACACGAACATGGTGGATATAGTGTCCCGCTCCAGCGTGCCCCACGATGCCTTGCTCCACGAGCGGGTTATAGCCGCCATTGAGTGTGAACCCGGTCACTTCCACCTCGTCTCTCAGGGATAGTCGCAGCATCGAGTTCGAAATCGTGCCCATGAACTCGAAAGTGGTTAGGTTCATGCCAGCCCCCACTAGCTTGGTCTGAGAGGCTGGGTAAATCTGGCGACTCAGATGAAAGGTCCCGGCCGGAAACACGAGTGAGTCGCCGGAGGCCATCGCTAAGATAGCGGACGCGATTGCATTCGAATCATCCTGGCCATCGTCAGCGATTGCCCCATAGGCCGTCACGTCATGGGTAGCGATCGGCACCCTATATGGAGCTTTATCTCCATTGCTTGTAAAGGCCTCTGCCGGTTGGACCAGCGAGAATAGCAGGGTGGTGGCGAGAAAGGTGGTGGTCTTGATATTCACGCGAAGACTCTCTGGTTGATGCGGATAAGTGGTCTGCGGAGTCCACAAGAACAGCTAGATTCCCCAGCTCTGAAGGAATAGTTGACCTTGATGCCACTCAGCGCGTTCGCTGGTGTAACCGGCCGCTATTCTGATGACCCCTTAAGTGCAGATAGGCATAGCGCTTGTTATGATGAAAGCATAATGAGGTAACGGAAAGTTAACAAAAAGATGCTGTAGTGCCTCGAGGGTCACATCAAGAGCGGCCAGCTAGGGTTGACTCAAGATCAGTCATTAGATTCTCCGGGAATGCTCCGGTTTAGCCCTGACCCCCTTCTGCCGGCGGATCATCTGCTGAACGATCGCGAGGCACGGGAACGGATCGAGGTCAGGGCTACCGGGGAGGAGAAGTTGCCGCTTGGCTTGCATCGGCAAAGAGCGATCGGCTGGCGGTTCGCAGTCCACCGGAATGAAAGGCAAGGAGCCGCCTACTCCGCTTCGCTAGCACGAGAGTCGGATGCCTCGTGCAGCTGATCTGTCGGTCGCTTTTGGGGCATCGACGACGTTCGTACCCGAAGCCACCGACCTTGCGATCCATGCATGCACATCGGACTCGCCCCACTAGAACACCGCCATGAATCCCGAACTCGACTTCGCCGCGGCAGCCGCCCATCGCTACATCGAGTCGCTCGACCAGAAGAGCGTGAGCGCGGAACCCGATCCGGAAGCGTTGCGCGCGAAGCTCAGCAAGGAACTCTCTTCGGCCGGGACACCGTCGTTGCAGGTTCTGGAAGAGCTGGTACGAGATGTCGATGACGGGTTGCTGCACACCGCGGGTGGTCGTTTCTTCGGTTGGGTGATTGGCGGCGGGATTCCTGCGGCGGTGGCCGCCGATTGGATGACGTCGGTGTGGGACCAGAACGCCGCGGCCTACGCATGTTCGCCGGCTGCTGCGATAGTCGAGGAAGTCGCCGCGGGTTGGCTCAAGGACGTTCTTGGTTTGCCGAACTCGGCGTCCTACGCGTTTGTGACCGGCTGCCAGATGGCCCACGTCACTTGCTTGGCCGCGGCGCGTCACAAGATCCTTGCGGCTCGGAACTGGTCCGTCGAAGAGCAAGGACTCGGCGGCAGTCCACCGATTCGGGTGTTGGTGGGCGAGCACCACGAGACCTTGCTTCGGGCGCTGCGCCAGCTGGGCATCGGCACCAACGCGGTTGTTCAGGTGGCTCAGCGAGACGACGGCACGATCGATTTGGATGCGCTCGCCCTCGCATTGGACAAAGACCCCGAGGCTCCGACGATCGTTTCGTTGGCAGCAGGTGACCTGAACCGCGGTGCCTTTGATCCCATTGGCGCTGTGTGCGATCTAGCCCACGCGCGGGGTGCGTGGGTTCACGTTGACGGTGCGTTCGGTCTGTGGGTCGCGGCGAGCAACCAGCTTCGACATCTCGTCGCAGGGATCGAAAAGGCTGACTCCTGGGCCACCGACGCACACAAGTGGCTCAACGTTCCCTACGACAGTGGCCTTGCGTTCGTGGCGGATTCGCAAGCGCACAAGACCGCGATGACGATTCCCGCTTCCTACACGGTTGACGTGGAAGGGATGCGCGACCAATTCGAATGGGGCCCCGAGTGGTCGCGGCGGGCGCGAGGCTTCCCCATCTACGCTGCCTTGCGGACGCTGGGTCGAGACGGCGTCGCGAACCTGATCGAGCGCTGCTGCGCGATGGCGACAGATTTGGTGACGCGCTTGGGCGAGTTGCCCGGTGTTGAGGTGCTGGCTCGCCCGGTGATCAACCAGGGGCTCGTGCGTTTCCTCGATCCGAGCGAAGCGGGCGACCACGACGGCTGCACTCAGACGGTCATGGAACGCATCAACCAGAGCGGCGAAGCATGGTTTGGCCCGACCACGTGGCAGGGCATGCGCGTGATGCGAATCTCTGTGAGCAACTTCCGCACGACGCCCGCCGACATTGATCAAACGGTGACGGCTGTGCGTGCGGCGCTGCGGGATTGATTCGCTAGTTCCGGAACATCAAAGGGCCCGTCGTGAGCGAGTCGTAGACTACGTCGCCGCCGGTGAGCGGCTGTTCGAGAATCTTCTCGAACAACTGCGTCTTCCATCCTAACGGTGTCCGCTCTTCGCCGTCCGACAGCATCTCGTGCACGAGCGACTTGTAGATCGCCAACCCGCCAGGTTCGATCAGCGTGACCGTTTCGGCGGGGGCGATCATCAGCACCTTGGAGAAAGCCATTTCGCCGAGATCGCGCGAAGCTGGGTCCGGGTCGTTGCGGCGCATGCGCAGGCCGGCTTTCGCGTTGAGCACCGCGGAGCGGGCTTCGTTCGGAGTCAGAGCGTCTGGCCCACGCAATGCGTCTTGGTGGCGTCCGGCGATCGCAGCTTCGGTCGCACCCGTGGCTTCGTAGAACGCCAGCGCATCGCGCATCGCGGAGTGTGTGACTGCCGGTGACTGTAAACCCGGCAGGATGTCGAACACTGTGCCATCCGGACGACAGAAGTAGAGCGCGATCTCTCCGGAGACGATTCCCTTCACGCTCTTGCCGTCGCCGAGATCAAACGTCGCTTGGCGCACTGGTGAGACGCTTTCCCAAACCGGCACCCAGTTTTCTCGGGCCGCATCGACAACTGCCTTGGTGGAGAACGTCACGGTTCTCGCGAGGGTGCCGTTGGCTCAACAGAACTCTTCGTCGAAGTTGCCGAACAGGTGCAGCACCATGAGCGGCTTGTCGGTGTTCTTCGCCGATTCGACGGAACGTTGCCAGATCAGTCCGTCTTCCGAACCCCACTGCCCGGTGATTCGACCCAGAGCGGTGCGGGCGCGCCGTTGCACCTTGGGGTCTTTGTCCTGCAGGGCGAGACGCAGTTCAGGAATCGCGTCGGGGCCCTGCTGAACCAGCCCATGAATTGCTTCGCGAGCTGTGGCTTCATCACCACGCAGCCGGTCAGTGTCGGTCGTGGTATAGGACGAGTTGTAGGAAGCGGCGCAGGCTGTGATCGGCAGGATCATGAGGCTGAGGGAGAGTCTGGCTGTGATCGCGTTCATGGCTTTAGACTGGATGGTCTGATTGCAGCGCTCGACGTGTCATGGGAGACCAAACTCCCTAGTACGGCGATGGATCTTAGCGGGTTGCGGGGCATTGCGAGCCGAGCGCACGATTGCGCTCGGCGTCGGGATCCCGTCGATCGGCTTGGTAGGACTCTTGATCGCGCGGTTTATTGCGCCAATCCGGAGCGGCGCGACGAACCGTCGCCGATGGCCTACTTTTTGTCTGCTGCTCGAAGCCCGCTGGACCCATCCCTCAGCGAGGCACTCTTGCGCGACCTATCCCCCATGGGGCTCTCATGAAGACTCTCTTCCGACGCGGCCGCTTTGCGGCGCTCTCGCTCTCCTTCCCGGCCTTGGCTTGCGCAGCCAACCTTGGGGCGCAGGCTCCCGGTGCGAACATCGGACTCTTCGACGCGGCCACCGTGTTGATGTCGGAGGAAGAAGGCATCGAAGCCATGCTCGACTTCGACGCAGACGGGAACATGGATGTGTTGAGCGTCTGGTGGACGTCCGGAACTACGATCGAATACCGCGGCTTTCGCAACGACGGGACCGGATCTCTCACCCGCACCTTTTCAGTCGTTGTTCCAGCAGCAGGGCGCCCGGTGAAACCGACGGGCGCGCGTGTCGGCAACCTTGACGGTGACGGTCGCGACGACTTTGTGAGTTCGCACAGCGACTGGGTGCGAGGGTTTACTTCGACAGCGGGCGGTGGGTTCCCTTCAGAACAATGGATCGTTGCGTTCCCTGCCGCCGTCGAAGCGTACGCCGTCGCGGATTTCAATGGCGACCAACTCGATGACGTTGCTGTTCTGAGCTCCGACCTTCGCGTCTATCTTTCCGTTCTTGGTGGTCCACCGGTGTTGGCTACGACGCAAGCCGTGCCTTCGGGAATGAATCAAGTCGTCGCGGTGAACCTTGACGGCAGTGGCCCACTGGATGTTGCCGTGCTCGGCAACGCGGGCGTGGTGCATGGCTACACCCTGGAACAGGTGAGCGGTCAGATGATGGTACAGCCGTTCAGCACCGTGAATGCGTCCGGAGTTCCTGGTCCTCGAGCGCTCACGACGGGCGACATCGACGGGGATGGCGATGCCGACATGGTGGTGTTTGGCGCAAGCGACTACATCGTCGTGCGGCGTGTTGGCGTGAACTTGTGGAGTCCTGAAGTCGCCCAAGTCGGTGGCCCCGCAACCATGCTGCTCGACATTGACGGAGACGGCGACTTGGACGGCGGATGTTGCGGTGGCGGTGGATTCCGCGGCTACATTCCGACCAACGCGAGTTCGATCATGCGCATCAGCTTGAATGATGGCGCGGGCAACTTCGCGGCGGCTCATGAGCTGCACAGTTCCTACGCCAGCCGGCTGGTTGGCGGTGCGGACCTCAACAATGATGGAGCGATCGACCTAATCGCCGGGCGCGGCGCCTACTTCGGCGGTTCGGATGCACTTCCAAACGGTCCGCATTCGCCGCTCGGTATCGGAAGGATCGCACGCGCGAGCATCGTCGACATCGACTCGGACGGCGATCTGGACTTTCAGGTTGGGTTGGGTCCCATCCAAGTGAATCACGGAGATGGCTCGACAAGCACCCATGTGGTGCACGTCGCTCCTCCTTCGGGTTCTACGCTGGTCGGTCCCGGTTTCCCTGGCGACTTCGATGGTGACGGAGATGCAGATCTTGTGGTCGAAGAGCATCGCGCTGGTGCGTTCTTCGGAATGCGACTGCTGGAGAATCGCGGTGCGGGAGGCTTTGCGGACGCCGGTCCTGCGGCGGCAAGTGGTGTCGACTTCAGGGTGCTTGCGGTGGCAAGAGCCGTGTTGTCAGCGGAAGGTTGCGTCGTGGGCGATGTCGACGGCGATGGCGATGACGATCTTGTCGTGCGGGCACAGGTGTCTGTGTTCAGCGGCAGCCGGGTGTGGATCAACGATGGCGCGGGACGCTTCACCGCCGGGCAGGTGCTCCCCATGGGTTACGTCGAAGTCGTGCATGACTGGACGGGCGATGGAGTCTCCGACCTGTTGGCGGGCGACAACCGCGGTGTCGGTATGTTGCGCGCCTTTCCCGGCCGCGGGGACGGCACGTTTGACGACAGCTTCCGCAACTTCAACGGCCAGTTGGGCCGCCACACCTACTTCTCAGACCACGCCAACACCTTTGCCGATGTGGATGGCGACGGCCACTTGGACGTGCTGGCGACGGACGGCTACGACGCGACGCTGTATCTAGGCAACGGTGCAGATGGCATCCGCGCCACCATGCTGATTGGTCGAGTCGCCGACAGCAGAACTCTCCCTGGCGTTGCGCTCGCTGCGGATCTCAACAGCGATGGGGTGCTGGACCTCGTGACTGGTCCGGCACGTTGGGGCATGAACTCGGTCTATGTGCATCTGGGCGAAGGTCCTGCGGTGCCCGGTGGGCTGCCCCGTTTTGCGCCACCGATGCAGCAGTTCGTTCCTGCTTGGTCGCTCGCAGACTTGGATGGTGACGGCGACGTGGACGTGATTGGGCGTGACGGTCGCGCGGCGGACAACCGCTGGTTCGAGGGCCCGGCGGCCGGCGCGTCGCGGCAGCACGGGTCGAGCCTGCCAGGCAAGGACGGGATGGAACTCGTCTTGGGAAGCGTGGGGCCGTTCCGGGTTCCCGGCCAAGGTGCGCTCCGGCTACGCGGAGGCGTAGGTGGTGGCCTCGCCGTGCTCGCTCTTGGCTTGGAACCCGTGCAGGTTCCTGTGCTCGGCGGAACCCTGCTGCTCAACCCGCTCTACACAACTCTCGTGGCACTTGATGGTCGTCCAGGCATCGCGGGCGAAGGATCACTGACGTTCCCTTGGAACTGGCCGTCCGAGGCGGCTGGGCTCTCGATCGTGCACCAGTTTTTTGTGTTCGACGCCGAGGCGATCCAAGGGCTTGCTTTCAGCCCTGCGCTGACCATGACGTTTGGTTGGTAGATCTTGCCGCCTCGTCGGAAGATTCCGCGACAGCGTGAGGCCACGGGTATCCTCGGTCGGGTGATCGAAGATCCCCTTGGTTTCAGCTGATGTTCTTCAACGGACTGAAAGAGAAGAAGCACCACCACCTGCACTACCTTCGGACGCTGCAGGGCGTCCTGGGCATGCTGCGCGATTCATCGCACACCGAATCGGTGTTCGATATCGAGGAGGGGCTGCGCGACACCGAAGCCAGTGAACTCGCTGCGAAGTTCGCGATGGAATTCCCGGAGGTCCGCGCACTCGCTGCGGAACGCTACCTACGGCGACCTCCCGACGTCGACGAGATGTGTCGCTTGCCAAAGGGAACACTCGGCTACCGCTACGGCTATCACCTGCGCAGCAACGGGTTCGATCCTGACTACTACCGCAAGATCGACGTGCGGAACGACATGCAGTATCTGGCTATGCGGATGCGGCAGACCCACGACATTTGGCACGTCATCACGGGTTTCGACGTGTCACCCATTGGTGAACTCGGATTGAAGGCCTGTGAACTTGCACAAACGCGTCGTCCTATGGCGGCGGTGATCACCGCGGGTGGCGTGCTGCGCTACCTGTTGAAAGAGCCAGAGCTACTGCCGGATGTGATGGACG
>CBESZZ010000179.1:0-7501 GCA_965534055.1 uncultured bacterium
GTACATGCGGATCAAAACGTTCAGTCCGAAACAGGCGACACTGGGCGCCGACGGGAAGATGACGACGATGCTGAGGGCCGCGTTGCGAGAGCTGCGCGACACCGAAGGCCTCATCATCGATCTGCAGGGGAACGGCGGTGGTGTGGTCGCGGCCTCGGATCCGTTTCTCGGCCACCTCCTGGAGCGCAAGCGAACTTACCGCTGGGGAAGATCCGGGGGTCAGAAGCGCATCATCCGACCGCAAACGCCGCGCTATCGCGGCGAGGTCGTCGCCCTTGTCGACGCCCGGAGCGCGAGCGGCGGCGAGTGGGCGGCACGCATCCTGCGGGATGCCGGACGCGCTACCGTCATCGGTGAGCGCACCGCCGGAGCCGAGGCAGCGGTGAAAACTTCGAATGGACCCGACGGATCGGTCGTCAAGTTCAGCGCGTGGCCAATGACCGAGCCCGGGGTTACGCCATTTCAAGGCACCGGAATACAGCTCGACCACGACCTTCCCTTAACGATTCAGGACGTCCGCACTCTCGGGCTCGACGAAGCAATCAAGAAGGTGCGCCGTGCACGCCTCGCCAAGGCTCTCGAGATTCTCCAAGCAGCGGCGATCCACCTCGATGAACTCGTCGAGCTGGCTACCGCCGCGGACCGCTGATCGTCCGAGCATCTCGCGCGAGCGCGACGCGAGTTCGACAAACGGCGCGGTCCAGACCGATCGATCGAGCCTTCCTCATGCCGGCTGAGCTGAGCCCATTCACCGCGCCAACATGGAGCAAGCGCGTCAACAGGCCCTTCGAGAACATCCGCTCGCTCGTCGTGGACGAACCGGGAGACCTCTGGTTCGGCGGCCAGGAAGGTACGTTCCGCTACGACGGCAAGACGTTCACGAACTTCTCGGCAACGCCATCGCCTCCGACACCCGATCCTGACGGAGTGGAGGTCTACGCGGGCATCTATGATTCGAGCCAAGGATGGATGGTTGTTCGCGACAAAGAAAGCGTGGTGACCGCGCAGATCGAGGGCCAGGATGCCTTCGGTCTGATCAAGACGAGCGGGCACAGCTTCAAGCTCGACGACTCGGACATCCGTGCGATGGTGCAATTCGCGATGAAAGACGAAAGGGCCACGTCGCTGTCCATCACTCAGAACGGTGCGACGACCCAATGGACTCGACGCTAAGTCTAACCGGGCGGACGAACGGTGAAGCAATCCGCTGACGATCTCAGGTGGCGCAGGCTCCTTGTCGAACGCCTCCAAATCACCTGAGATCTAGCCATGGCAAAAACCCAAGAGCGGCTCAGCGTGGCTGAGGTCATGAAAGAGCTGAAGGCGAACGGTTCAGCGCAGACGCGCAAGACCTACCGCAACCACGGCGTGGAGGGCGAGCTGTTCGGCACCAACTACGCCTTCCTGAAGAAGCTCCACAAGCGCATCAAGGTGGACCACGAGCTGGCGCTTGCGCTCTGGGATACCAACATCCTCGAATCGCGAATCTTCGCCTGCTGGGTCGCCGACGGTGAGCAGACGACGGTCAAGCTGCTCGACAGCTGGGCGCGCGAAGAAGGCTCACCACAGCTCGCCGGAGAACTCGCCGCCTACGTGCAAGACACACGTTTCGCCGCAGGCCGCATGCACAAGTGGATGGACATGAAGAGCGCCTACCGTAGACGTCTCGCGTGGCAGATCGCCGCAAGCCTGGTGATGCAACCAGGCCGCGGACCCGATGACGGCGGTGTCGACGAAGCAGACGTCGGCGCACTCCTCGACAGGATCGAAGCCGAACTCCAAGCCGCCCCCGATCGCGGACGCTACACGATGAACAAGGCGCTGATCGCCATCGGCTGCCGCCCCGGCTGGATGAAGAAGGCTCTGACTACGGCGCGCAAGGTCGGCAAGGTCGAGGTCGACTTCGGCACAACCAACTGCAAGGTTCCCGACGCCACAGCGACGATCCGAAAGACCATCGACCACTACAAGAAGCAGGGCAAGAACCCCACCGAGGGCGCCGCCGGCCAGCGTCGACGGCACTGCTAAGCGTGTGGGGCTTTGGACCGCACGATCACTGCCACGCTACTTCTCCGGCATCACGACCTCGCCCAAGTCCACGGTACCGCGCAGCGCATACGCGATGGGAACCCGCGCTTCCCGGTCGTAGCCGACGCCAGACATCTCCATGCCCAGAGTGAACACCACGGAACTCTTGTCCATGCAGGCATCCGAGAGGTAGGCCTTGAATCGACCACGCTCATCCGTCTCCCCGCCGACGCTGGCCAGCAGATCCCCTTCCTGACGACAGAAGATCGCGAATCGCTTGCTGACGACGGGGTTGCTCTCTGGGCCTACCAGAGTCCCGACGACGAACGGGTGATCCGGTTCGACGGTCTGCACGATGGTCACGACGAGCTCGTCTGTGCTTGGTCCAGGAAAGACCTTTGGGTCAAGGACCATGCCGGGAAACCGCAGTCGCAGCGTCTTCCCCAGCACGATGTTCTCGAAACACGCGTTCCCCTCAGCGTCGAACCGGTCGAAGAGCCGCCCAGACCAACCGCCGAGCTGTCCGGCTCGCGGCGTCACGCCGGCAATGGAGAGCTCGGCTCGCAGGGACTCGAGAATCTGACGGTCCAACAGGACGCCGTCGGCGTTCGTGGTCTTCGCGCGGACGATTCCCGTAGCCGGGAGGGTCAGGCGCACGAAAGACGGGGGCGCTCTGAGGTCGATCGTTTCGCGCCCATGCGCGCCATCGAGCAGTTCGGCCTCGAGCCAGATCTGCTCGGAGGCATCCCCGGATGGTGGCTTCAGGACATAGGTCAAGGTGCCGTGCTCATTCGTGGTCCCAAGCGTCCACTTGGACATCGAGGTGAAGGGGGACGCCGGGGTGAAGGCCGGCTGCCCCACCACCTTCACGCGCGGAACCGGATTGCCCAGCGCATCCGCCGTTTCTACGACGAGGGTGTGATGCGCAGAGACGAGAATCTCCAAGGTCGTGCCGCCGCTCCAAGACCCTTTCGTGCCATAGAGAGTGCCCTTGCGGGCCACGACGACATTGTTCACGGCTTCGATTGGGATCCGCGTGATTCCGTTCTCGTCGGTCACTCGGCTCTCACCGAATGCGCGCAGGTAACTCTCGGAAGTACGGGAGTACTGATCTTTTTTCTCGGGAGTGAGATCGGCGTACGCGAAACCGGGCGTCACGAACAGCACGCTTGCTCCTGATACAACCGCTCCCGTTTCGTCGTGACGCACGTGCACTTCAATGACCGTCGGGAAAGCTTGCTCCGGTTCTGCGTCAGGCGTGACAGAAACGCGATGAGGTCCTGTCGCGGCGACTGCCTCGTCCAATTCCTGGGATTGCGCAGCCGCAACCTCGTTCGCATCCGGAGGAGCGACTCGCGGGTCACGCATCCACCACACGAGCGCCACAACCACCAAGAGACACACGAGCCATTTCGTCCACGTCGTCATGAGAATCACTCCTTGCCACACCTTCGCCGAAGCCGTTCGCTCCAGGATGTGCCAGGGCGAGCTGGTTCAGGAGCTAAAGGTGCAGACCTGCCAGCGTCAAGACGAGGGAGCGCTGCGCGGTCACACGATCCGCAGCTCTTGGCAACCTCTCGGAATGCCTGGAGCAGACCGTCAATGATCGACTGCGAATCAGGCTGCTCTTCCCCGGCGGCGTAGCCCTTCGCTTGGATCTCTCCCGAGCCATTCATCGAGAATGGCAAAGGGGAAGAACTCACCATGCTTGGTCAGCTGCTGTTCCGCGAATGGGATTCCAGCGTTCATCAGTTCCTCCGTTTCAGCTTTTGCTGTCATGGGTTCTTCCTTCGGTTGCTGACCGTGGTCCACCTGCTGCACCGACTCGACCCCCAACTGGCTCAGACTCTGCACATCCGGCGGGCAGGCTCGCCAAGCACAAGACGCCGGTTGTGGCTGATCTTCGAAGCATCGTGTTCGTGCCGACCTTCCTAACCAAGTCGCGAGACGAGATCAACGAGCCTGAGACGGCTCGGGCGAGCTGGTTGAAGGCCCCACTGCGGCCGATCGAAATGGTTGGAGCCAGAGGATTTGAACCTCCGACCCCCTGCACCCCATGTAGGGACCAGAGCAACGACACTCCGTCGACGACCCAACGCCGGTGGAGCGGATCGCTCAACTCACGCTCTATCCCTCGAACTCTTCGAGCGCCTTCAACGCCACCTTCGCAGGCACCGGCACGCTCACACAGCCAGAAACGCAATAGGCTAAGATCCGACCTCCTCTACTTCCCTCTCGCCCATGCTTCACTCGCGAAACGTTACCCTGCTCTTCGTGTTCATGGCCCTTGCCGGCGCCGCGCTGCTCTGGTGGAACCTCACCGACGACTCCGGTTCAACTACCCCGTCGACCGGGGCCCGAACAGTCGACGAAGGCAACGCGGCTGGCCCCGCGGAGGGAAGAGCGGAACCACACGAAGCGCCAACTCGCATCGAAGCAGAGATCGATCGGGTGGAAGCGGTAGCAAGCCCAAGCAAACTGGAAGACGCCACCGAGCTGCGAGTCCTCGCCACTTGGCCCGACCAAACTCCGGCCGCCGAGGTGATGGTTGCTCTCCGCCGCTCAGTGTCCGGCCTGCCCTACGCCGCCGTTGCCCGGAAACTCACAAACGCCGACGGCCTCGTGGTGTTCGAGGATGTGCCCCGCGGCCCGTCGACCCTGGTGTCCGATCGCGAAGACCGCAAGAAGATCACCGTTGAAGGCGGTCGCCAAGAAGTCTCCTTCGAACTCAAGGGCGGCATCGCAGTCCGTGGCGCGGTGAAGAGCCCTTCCGGCGCACCGGTCCCCAACGCCAGCATCTGGCTGCAAACGCGCAACACCACCTGGGCCGGTGGTCGTGTCGTGGGCTTCGCCAACGCAATGGGCGAATTTGAGCTGGAACAAATTCTGCCGAAGATGTCGTTGGCCGCTATCGCCGCTGGCTTTGCACCGTCCAAGCTGCTGGACCTAGACATCGTCGATACGTCCAACCCACCAGCGATTGTGATACTCACAGTTCGCCCGGACGGAGGCCGTCTGGAGGGGACCGTCACCGATGCGAACCGCGAACCCGTTGCGCAAGCCCTTGTCGCGGTGGGATCGGTTCCGGCACACCTAACTTTCGATGGCAACCGCTGCATCGAGCAGTGGACGCCGCGAACCGCATCCACCAACGAGGACGGGTTCTTCGCGATTGACGGCCTCGTGGTTGGCGAAACCTCCATCGCCATCCGCACCTCAGGCTACGGGATCTGGCGCGGCGTCGCTGCCATCGATGCCAACACCGTGGCCGTGGTGTCACCACAGTTGCAGCGCTCCGCCACGCTCACCGGCACTGTGACCGATAGAGAAGCCGCGCCGCTACCGGAGGTCGCGGTACGGGTCTACGACAAGGAGCCGGGCACCGACTTCGTGGCGGGAGGACAGATCGACTACGCGGAGACGTTCAGCTACCGCGGAGCAATCACAGGGCCAGACGGCAGCTATCGGATTGAAGGCGTGACACCGGGAACCCTTCACGCCTTCGCCCAACGCAACCTCAAGCGTGGCGATCGAGACGGTGTTTCCGTGGCCTACACCCAAGTGCAGCTTCAGGTCGAACCGGGTACTGAAGCAACATGGAGCCCGGTGATCGACAACGGCCCCACCATCGAAGGCGTGGTGCTCTTCGCCAATGGTGATCCGATCCCCAACCTATTCGTCACCCTGAAAGACGAGACAGCCGGCGGCAAAGAGCACACCATCGTGAGCAATGGTGAAGGTGTGTTCCGCTTTCTTTGCTTGGAGGACTATAGCTACGAAATCCAGGTGCAGGCTCACCACACAGCGCCTTCTGACGCTGAGCCAATCCAGGCCGATGGGGTTTACCCCAACGGTGGACGTGTGATTCTGCGTGCCGCCTACGACAAGCCCGAGAAGAAGGCAACTGGCCACGTGAACGGCCGCATCGACGACGCTGCCGGCCGCATCCGCAATCCCAACGCCGCAACCATCACCATGACGTCAGAAGCGCGGTGGTTCCGATCTGGCATCAAGATCGAGCACGGCGCGTTCTTCGTGAAGAACGTGACACCCGGACGCATCCGGCTCACCCTCAAGGAGCACGAGACGGTCCTCGCCGTATCCGATTGGTTCGACCTGGAACCCGGGGCCACCCTCGACACCGGCGTGCTCACCACCGGACCTGGGGGCAGCGTCCAGTTCGTCATTACCCGCACCGAAGGCGCCGAGCAGCTCGAACCGAAGCTGGACCTGCACCGCGAACCACGGGAACCACAAACCACCATCGAAGTCGGCCGCCGCACAGAGTTCGTCGCCGACAACCTGTCGCCAGGTGAATACGACATCAGGGGCTACGGCAAGGGGATGATCGGCCTACTTGGAGAGGTCGAAGTGATCGCCGGCGAAACCACAACTGCTCGCCTGACCTTGCGAGCCGGGGTGAGATTCCGCTGCGATGTCTGGTGGCCCGAAGAAACCGTACGATCTGTATCGCGGAGCTACCGGATCGTGAACACCGACGATGGCAGCGTGCACCGCCAAAACGAAGGCCGCCTGCTCGAATCCCCCACCAAACCGCTTCAAATCCACGCCACGATCCCACCGGGGAACTGGAAGATCGAGGTTTCGACGGATGACGGATTGTCCGGCGAGGCAGTGTTCGTGGTGCAGGACACGACCAAGGATGTGACGCCGCGGATTGAGCTGAAGTAGGAGCGGGGACCGCACAACCCGGGTTTACCCTGCACATCGCCTTCTTGACGGAAGCGCCTGGCACCCGCGAAATAGGAGTCCGGATCCATGCTGTAGTGCCCGCGGCGAGGGACGCCCGCATAAATGCGGGTGAGGGTGAGGTCGCCGCTGGGGAGATCGCCTCGAAGACGAGGCCGTAGAACTCGACGGCGGATTCCGAAGTGTTGTTTTCTGTCCTGGCACGGTACCGCATTCCGTGCCAACCCCGTCAGCAAGGAGCAACTCGGCTCTCTGTTTGAAGCTGCACGCTGGGGCGCGTCGTGCTTCAACGCGCAGCCATGGCACTACCTCGCTGCGACGAACAGCGATTCGACGTCCTACGCCAACCGCGAGAGCGCAAGCCGCTCGAGACGTTCGTCTTCGGCGCGGAGTGGAAGTCGCCAAACCCCTTCGCCTGATCTGACGTCCCAGTCGTCGAACGGTCCCGCGGAGCTACTTGCCCGCACCGCTGCCCGGCCGCAACTTGACGACCATGAGCACCGGACGATGATCGGAAACCACGGGCTCGTCGAGCACGTCGATCGACACGACCTCGAACCGATCCAAAGGGCGGTAGAGGATGAAGTCGATTTCTGAACGAGGATGGGTAGACGACATGGTGAACCGATCTTCCCCCTTGTCGGTGTTGACCCAGTGACTCTCCATCAGCTCCATCACCTCGGAACCGGGCCTTGAGTTGAAGTCACCTCCGACGAGCATCGGCGTATCGATGTTCCCGTAGACCTCGACGAGTCTCTTGGAC
>CBESZZ010000180.1:0-7483 GCA_965534055.1 uncultured bacterium
CGGCGTCGGTCGGCGGAGTCGCGGACTGGGCCGCGGCGGCTCCCGCCAGCAGGAGCATTGCGTTGCGTGCGATCAGCGTGCGGTGGTGATTCATGGATGGGACCGGTCGGTCTATGTGGAAGAGACGTCGGGGGCGGCTTCGAAGCGGTATCCGAGTCCGTGCACCGTGACGACATGTTCGGGCTGTTCCGGGTTCTTCTCGATCTTCTTGCGCAGACGCGCGATGTGGTTGTCGGCCGTGCGAGTCGTGGGCAGGTGCACGTAGCCCCACACTTCGGTCAGCAGGTCGCCGCGAGACACGACTTCGCCTTGATGCTCGATCAGCATCCGCAGAATCGCGGACTCGAAGTTGGATAGCTGGCGCTCCTCGTTGTCGCGTGTCACCGTGAACCGCCCAAAGTCGACGATGAGTCCTTCGAAGCGATGCACGGGCTTCGCGGCGGCCACGGTGCGAGCGGCGTGCGTGCGCCGAAGCACCGCGCGAATTCGCGCCGCGAGCTCGGAGAGCGCGAACGGCTTGGCGACGTAGTCATCCGCGCCCAATTCGAGTCCCTTCACCTTGTCGTCTTCCTGGCCACGGGCGGAGAGGATGACGACGGGCAGATTGAGGGTCGGGCTGGTGCCCGACTCGGTCGGTGCGCGCATCCGGCGGAGAACCTCGAAGCCGTCAATTCCTGGCAGCATCAGATCCAAGACGACCAGATCCGGAGACTCCACGGCGGCGATGGCCAGGCCCTCTTCGCCGGTCTCCGCTGCGAGCACGCGGAAGCCCTCGGCCTGCAGGTTGTGTTGCAGGCCCATCCGTAGGTCCCGTTCATCTTCGATCACGAGCAGGCTCATCGCCTGGGGTTCGGTGGGGCCGTTGTCCTCGCCGACTGGCGTTGCGTTTGGGGTGTCTTCGGTCGTCACAGTGTGTTCTCCGATGGAGTCATCGATTGCTGGGTCTCTACGGCTGACGAAGGGTTGGCGGTTATGTGGGTTGTCGGGTCGACCGCGGGAAGTCTCATCTCGACCAGAAGCCCGTTTGGTTCCGAATCCGTGATGTTTTTGGCACTTATCTGCCCACCATGCGATTCCGCGAAGTGTTTGACGAGGGCCAAGCCCAAGCCGGCTCCCCGAACTTCACCGGCGTTGCTGGCACGTTGGAAGCTCTCGAAGACCGCGTCCAGCTGGTCGTCGGGAATTCCGGGACCCGGATCGCGTACCGTGAGGTGCAGCATGCTGCCGGTCGCGACCAGACCCACGTGGATCTCCGGGGTCTTCGGGCCCTCGCTTGATGGGCGTTTGCAGCCGTATTTCACCGCGTTCTCCAGCAGGTTGAGCAGGGCTCCCTGCAGTCCGTCGCCGTCGACCACTGCGTGCAGGTCGGGTGCGATCGACGTCTGGATGGCGGCGCCATCCGCCTGAATGTGCGGTTTGTAGTTCTCAGTGACCCGGTCGACCAGCTGGCTGACGTCGGTGAGACTCGGGTGGTAGTCCAGGGTGCCCGACTCCTTCTTCGAGACGTCGAGGATGCGTTCGACCAGTTGCGTCATCCGGTCGCTCTCTCGAACGATGATCCCGCTGAAGCGACGGAGATCATCTGGCGAGGAGGCGCGACCCAGCCCGAGGGTCTCCGCATACATGCGAATCAGCGAAAGCGGCGTACGCAGCTCGTGGGAAACGCGGCTCAGGAGGTCGACCTTCAGGCGAGCCAGTTCGGTTTCGCGGCGCAGGGCGCGCCAGGCGAAGAACACGGACAGCGCAACCAGCGCGCAGATCGACACAAACAGGATCGTTCTGCGAAACGACGACGCGCGTTCCTCGGAGAGCGCGAGTTCCAAATCGGTGGGCCACACCCGAAACCGTAGGACGCCGGCCACGGTGCGCGTGGGAACGACGAACCCTACCGCGACGTCGTTCGGCGGCGATTGTGACTCGGGAGCCAGGCCGCCGAAGATCGGGACGCCTTCCGCGTCCAGGACCTCGAGCCCGAAGCCGTCTTCGATCGCGAACCAGCTCTGAATCTCTTCCTCCAACGCGAGGGTCAGGTCGAGCCGCACGCCGACGACGTCGCATCCGTGCGCGACGGATTCAGCGAGAGTTGCCTGACGTAGGGCGAGGAGCGTGGGCGGGGTGTCGCCTGGATATACCATGGTCACCGGCTCACCTCGGGAGAGGCGGCGGCGCACGGTTTCCTGCGTGAGTACGTCGTAGTCCGCAGCGAAACGCCGTCCGCGCAGTCGGTTCTCGTTCAGGGCGAGCGCGGATTCGACCGCTGAGGTTGCGCCGTCCGCGATGCATCGCTCCACCAGGCGTTCAGCTGTCGCGCTGATCATAGCTTCGGGCAGCGAGTCGTGCTGGCCGCGGGCCAGCTCGCGAAGCAGCTTCAGGCGCTCCTGTGGTCGACCTGTTTCAGCCAGGGCTGTGGCGTTCATGAGCGCAAAGGCCTCGATCGCGGCGCTGGGCCGCGTGCTGCCCAAGAATTCCAGAGCTTCCGCCGCTGCCGTAAATCGTTGGTAGGCGGCATCGGGCTCTCCAAGGCGACGCAACACGCCCCCGAGCATGAACCACGTCCAAGCGTCGTCCTCAAGCCGCCAGTCTTCCGGTGCGTCCTGGTCCAGTTCGAACGTCAAGAGGTCACGGGCGTCCTCGAAGCGCTCGTCGGCGATCAGCTGGGGCAATACCGCTAGGGCACCGCGTGGTCGCTCGGGGCGCGGCATGGCGATGCGTTCTTTCGGCGGGGAGACCGGGTCGAGCAGGTTGCCGTCTTCGCGCAGGAACAGGGCCAACAGCTCGGGCTGCGAAGGCGCCGCTCGATGGAGCGATTCCAGGACATCCGATGCGTCACCACTGCCAAAGTCCGCGGCCAAGAGCGGCTCGGTCAGCGCGGTCAACCTGCGCTCGGCGTTGCTGGTGGCCCGCCGTAAGTGGTTAGCGGCCCGCCGCTGCAGGCTGTCGGTCGCACGCTGTTCCAGACGCTGAAGCTCCGCCGCCCCGGTCCACGCCAGGATGCACAGCGGCAACAAGAACACGGCGAGCGCCAGCAGATGGTGTCGTTTTCCCCGACGGTGGTTCATTGCGGTGGATCGAGTGGCAGGGGAGGAAGCAGGCTACGCGCCATGCAATGAAACGGGGATGCCCGAAAGTCAGGATCGAGCCTCGCAAAGAACTCTTGGACCGATGCGACTTTTTGGCGGGTTTGGGCTGCCTTGAAGCCCACAGGCAGAATCTTTGGCAGGACAAACGATAGATGCATTGTCCTGGCGACGAGTCGCCGGTCGCTCTTTCGACTCTCAGTTATTGCCGTTTGCGGACGTGCTTTGTCTCTCGACACAAATGGGACATCCACCCGATCCGGTGGGGATCCGGGCCATTTTTGGGCTCTCGCGACGGATTCGTCGCGATTTTGGCAACTCTCCACCCAGGGCAAACGCATCTTCGCACGTGCACGGTACGGAGTTCGTTGTCCGGGCGTCATCAACCGCAATTCGCGGGAGTGTCTGGTTCCTGTGAACCGTTGTTCCGGTGCTGTCGATCTTACCGATCGAGGAATCGGGAACTCGCTGCCGTGCTTGCGCTTTTTTTCTTCGACTTCGAGCAAGGGAAAGCCACTCCCTTGGGTCGGAAAGATCCTTCACTCGCAATGTTCGCTCGCGGGACGCCGCCCCCGCCACTCACTTAGGGAAAACATGATTCGCTCTCTCACTAGCGCTGATCTCAGCGCATCCCCCCGTCTTGCTCACCGTTCATCCACACGTCCTCCGGCCGCGTCGGATCCACGGAAGCTTCAGACACGCCGTGCATGGCGTGTCTCGATGCTCGCCTTGCTCATCGCAGGTGTGTTTGGGATGTCTGTCGCACCGGCGTTCGCCCAGACCGCGTCGAACCGCGCAACATGGGTGGATGACGGTGGCTTGCAGTGGCGCACGGACTTCCGGGCGGCGATGCAGCGCGGAGTTGAGGCGAAAAGCGACGAAATGATGTTCGTGGTGCTGCACGAAGCGGGGGAGACAGGCAACGAAAGCATGTTCTCCGCCTACGAGAACGCGAAGTTCGCGAACTCGCTGAAAGAGCACGGGATGCAGCCCTACCTGGCATGTTCGGGCACCAGCGAAGATTCTATCCGCGAGAACGCGCTTCGATTCGGCGTTTCGGTCGAGAGCCTGCGCGATGGACATCGCGAAATCTTGATCGACTTGTTTGGCCCGATGGCGGACGTCCCCACGCCGCAGTTCTTGGCCATTCACCCACAGCACGGTGTCCTATGGCACGAAGTGCGGGTGACGAGTCTTAAAGTCCTGACGGACGGCATGCTCGCGGCCCGTGCGCTTGCTGAGTTGCCAGCAGCACGTCGGAAAACCGCACTGCTGAAGAACATCAAGGCACTGTGCAAGACCGCCGATACGGTCCCCGAGACCCGGGTGCGGCTCGACGCGCTTCTGCACGTTGCTCCGGCCGCGGTGTTCAAGGATCTCGTGCACGCGGTGGCCAAAGCTGACAAGGCACTGGTTCAAGCCGTGGTCGAGAAGCTCGGTCAGGATTGGTCCGCACCGGTGGCTTCGCGTCGCTTGGCTGGACTGAAGCCGCAGAAGGTCGGTGCCTGGTTGGTCGAATTGCGTCAGGAGATCGAAGCGCGCAAGCCGAAGCGCTTCGGCAAGCCACTCTCCGAGCGGTTGAAGTCGCTGGGTGCGATGGACTCCTTCGATGCGGTCCAGTGGGTGGCCAACGAGCCAGACATGAGCCCTGAAGCAAAGGTGCTCACGTTGATCTGGCTGTTCGACCCCTACGAAAACAGGCCCTCGGAGCAAGCCGAAGCTCAAGCTGACGACATGAAGCTCTCGGCTAGCATGGGGGTCCGCGTGGTTGCCATTGCGTGCCCTGCCCGCGAAGTGAGCGACGAAGAGCTCATCGAAGCGACGCTCGCCGCAGGGTTTGAATGCCCCGTCGGTTTCACGCGCTACAACGAGTATGGACCGTTCGCTGGTGTGCAGATCTTCCCCGCGTCCGTCTTGATCGACGATGAGAACCAGGTCGTTTACCGAACCGCTCCGGACTTCGACATCATGAAAGCGCGCTGGGCAGACTACTCCCGCACGCTGCATAGCATGATCGCGTCGGACTTCTACGGCGGCATCCGCGCGCCAACGACCCAAGGCTGGTAGATCTCGTCGGCGGCAACCTGCGAACGCAACACGGCCCGGTTGACCCGGGCCGTGTTGCGTTCGGGGGGATGGTCGCTCTACTTCAACCCGATGACCGTCCCGCTCGCTCAGCGCGACCCCGTATTGCGCAGGTTTCCCCTCCGCCGGTTCAGGCTGGATACCGCGGGCGGAAAGATCTCGGTGATTGGACCGCCAGGAAGTGACGCGATTGCGCTGCGCGGTTCCTACGGCCTCGCGACCAACGGCACGATGCCCTACTGGGCAGACATTTGGCCGGCCTCGGTCGCGATGGCGCGAAACATCCTTCGCGGGGAACGCCTGTCGGGGCGAGCCCTCGACTTGGGATGCGGCCTTGGCGTGGCGGGAGTCGCAGCAGGAATGCACGGCGCGGCGGTGACCTTCGCGGATCGCGAATCCGATGCGTTGGCGTTCGCGCGGTTCAATGCAGAACAGAACGGGGTGGCGGAGTTCGACACGCAGTGCCACGACTGGTCGAAGGAAGCCGTGGAGGGACCCTTCGAACTCATCCTGCTTGCGGACGTGACGTATCAGTCCAGCGCGTGGCAGCCGTTGGTTCGTCAGCTGCACCATTCGCTTGCACCCAACGGTCGCGCGCTGCACGCAGACCCAGGCCGCGATGTCTCCACCGGGTTTCTTGGCCACGCCTTGAGAAACGGGCTGGTCATGGAGACTGAGTTTCAGGAGACGTCCGTGCACGGGAAGCGGCATCGGTTGCGTCTGGCAACGCTGCGGCTCGCGAAGCCGGAGGACGCGACCTCGGAGTCACCATGACCGTCCGGCTCCAAAACCTGACCGTTCGCTACGGCAGCAAGACTGCGGTCGAGGACCTCACCGTGGCATTTGGGCGTTCACCCATCGGTCTGCTGGGGCGCAACGGCGCGGGCAAGAGCTCGGTGTTCAAGGCGCTCTTGGGATTGGTGAAGCCCGCGTCGGGAAGCTTCGTGATCGACGCGGTGCCGCAGGGGACTGAGCAGCGGAGCCTGCATCGATTCGTCGGCTACATGCCCGAGTCTGACGCGTACTTCCCCGGCATGACCGGCTACGAGAGCGTCTTGCTCGCCGCTCGGATTAGTGGCCTGACGTCGAGCGTCGCGGCGCGGAAATCTCATGAGATGCTGTGGAAGGTTGGGCTCGACGAACAGCGCTACCGGCGCGTCGCCGGGTACTCGGCGGGAATGCGTCAGAAGGTGCGGCTTGCCCAGGCATTGGTTCACGATCCGTGCGTTCTGTTTCTCGACGAACCGACCAACGGGCTCGACCCTGAAGGCCGGGTTGAGATGCTCGCACTTGTGCGGCGCTTGGGAACCGAAGCGAATCGGGTTCTGGTGCTGTCCACGCACATTCTTCAGGACGTTGAGTCGGCATGTGAAAGCGTTGTGGTCTTGGATCACGGCAAACTCGTGCTCGCTGGGGACGTGGCCGACCTCACCCGAGGGTTGGGTCACGAGTTTGATCTGGTGCTCGATGCGGACGACGCGTTGGCGGCTTTCACGGCCCGTGCCACCGCAGAGCTCACTGCGCATCCAACGATCGATCTCTTAGCGACGCCGCGAGCAGGTGAGTTCATCATCAAGCTGCCGAGCGCATCGGCGGTTGAACTGTTCACGATTGTTCACCGCGCCGGTGCCGTGGTTCGCCGATTCGTGGAGCGCCGCAAATCGCTAGAGGACTTGTTCTTGGGCGCGATTGCTCCGAGTGACGCTGCGTCTAGCGGGTCAGGCGAAAACGATCGCGCGGAGGCCGCATCGTGAGCGATCACTCGCCTGACTCGCTCTTCCAAGTCCGAGGTTGGCGACGGCTATGGCCCATCGCGACCAACGAGCGCCGTGTTCCTTTCCGGAGCAAGGTGACGCTGACGATCTTCATCGCCTGCTTCCTGCCCTCGTTGATCGGGCTGTTCTTCCTGTTGGTCACTACTGGCGTTGTCGAGTTCGGCAGCAGACGTGGCGTTCCGTCCTTCGTGCTGAACATGGCGGAGCGGATCGACTACCAGCGCCGCGCGTTTTACTTGGCGCCGGTCTTGATGGAGTCGCTGGTTCCCGCACTTGCGCTTACCGCGTTGGTCACCACGCGATCGATTTCCGCGGACCTGCGCAGTCGCGCCCTCGAGTTGTATTGGACTCGAGGCGTGCGTCCGCTGGGCTACTTCCTCTCAAAGTGGGCCGGTTCAGTCATGGTGGTTGGATCGTGCCTGGTGCTAGCGCCCATTGTCCTTTGGATCCTTGGTTGCCTGTTTGCGCCGGAAACGGGCGACTTCGTGCGTGCCACCGCGGGGTTCATGCCGCGCGTGATCCTTGGGCTGTTCGTACACACCCTCC
>CBESZZ010000181.1:0-7482 GCA_965534055.1 uncultured bacterium
TGTCGCACCAATGCAGGTGCCACCATCAGCTTCGCACGACCACCCGCCAAGAACACCACGTCGCGGTACCCCGAGCCGGTGATGTTCGCGCAGGCAAGATGCGAGAGTCGACCAGCATGTTGCGCGCGACCACTCCATTGCCAGAGATGCACGTGAGAGGATGCCGGCGCTAGAGGGTAGAGCGACTGAGACGGAAGAGAGGCCGCGGTGAGGAGCGCGGCAACGGCTAGTTGAAGTTTGTTCATAGGCAGCAATGAGGTCTTGTCAGCGCGTGGTCATTCGGTTGCGCGATTCTCAAGTTTTTGAGGCAGCAATCTCAAACTTCCACACCCGTTGTAGAACGGGGTTTCCAGACCACACGCGGCAGTAGTCGGCACGGGTTCTTCAGCAACACGTTCAGCACATCGCTTCTAGAGACCCCGGCTAGACCAATCACCTGCAACCATCCAACCCGCCCGAACAAACACAACATGTCTTTTCCCTTCAACCATTGGAGTTCGTTACGTGAGTTTTCATCCTCTTCTCCCCTCTCTTTGCGCTCTGGCGATTGCCGGAACCGCGATCCTCCCTGCGCAGTCGCAAGCGAGCACCACCAAGGCTCGACGCCTTGGACTCGCTTGCCATGAATTCGAAACCGGCACCGGCGGTCGCTTCTTCACTCTCAACGGGCCTGCGCTTGCGACTTACTCGATCTGGCTCGAGGTCAATCCGCCCATCGACACAGGCTTTAGTTTTCCAACGGGTACAGGACAGCTCTTCATCGGATTGAACCCAGGCAACGCGGCTCAGGTAGCTCAGGGAATCATCCCAGCCGGCGGTATCGCCACCGGGACGTTGCCATTCTTAGCGCCCTTTGCCGGCATCATCGGCGAGTTCCAAGCCATCTGCATCGACCCGAGCCCGCTGGTATCAAACACCGGGTTCGCCGAAAGCAACACGGTCCTCAAGACCGTCGTTCCCCCACGCCCCCGGCCAGACAACACAGCGTACATCGCGATCGCCGGCCCGCCCGTCGTTTTCAACGTCACCGACGTGGAGCAGTGGGATGTGGACGCGGACGGTGACTTGGACAGCATCTACATGTCCTGCACCGGGCAGATCCAAGTCTGGCTCTCTGTCAACGGCGCCTTGCAGCTAAACCAGACCATCAATGTCGCTGGCGGCACTGCCATCGAAGGAGCCGACTTCGACAACGATGGTCTCATGGACATGGTTGCAAGTCAGAATGGTGGGCCAGCCGTGGTCTTCATCAACACCGGCCACAACCCCAACGGATCCCTGACCAATGGAGCATGGCAAGGGTACAGGCCGGTGCCAAACGCGCTGACCACGCAGAACATCTTCTCCCCTGAAGTCACGGACGTCGAAACTGCCGACTTCAACCTGGACGGGTTCCTCGACTTTGTCGTTTCTTGTGCTGGGTGCGTCAACGGAGCAACGAACCGTCTCTTCTTCAACACGGCCGGAACGCCAGGAACGGGCCCGCAGTTCGTCGAACGCTCCACTCAGATTTTCAACGGCGTCCTAGACGACTCGGAAGATGTCGAGACTGCCGACCTGAACAACGACGGTCTCTGCGACCTGGTGTTTGGCAACTTCGATGGCCCACCACAGACCCGAGGCGTCGACTACTACTGGATCAACCAGGGGCCCCTCGGATTCGCCGGTCCCTTCACGTTCCCTGGTACGGTCAACGACGAGACACTGGACGTTTGCCTGGGCGACTACGACGGTGACGGCCGAATCGACGTCTACGTCGGCAACTGGTACTCGACCGCGGGAAGCTGCGGCCCACCATGGCTCGCCCCGCGACCGGACCGGCTCTACCTGAGCCAAGGGCTGCCGATCGGTGCAGGCTTTGTTGATCGCACCGATCTATTGACCGTGTCGAGCCTCCCAACCTCCGACGTAGAGATGGCTGACCACGACCTCGACGGTGACCTGGACATCTTCGTTGCTCACGGCAACAAGTGTGTGGCAGGACTCGGCCCCGTCAGAGGACTCGAGCTGCTGGTGAACCAGCGGATCATGCATGGCAGGCCCGATGAAATGGTGCCGCTGACCCGCCCCACCTTGAACTTGACCAATCCGATTCTCACTGCGCTGCAAGGGTTCGACATCGGCGACCTGGAGATGGGCGACTACCAGACGTTCTGGTGGGATCGTGACATCGGGATCGGCCACACCGGCGGCGTGACCTTCGGACTGAAGTAGTCTCCGATCCTGCGGATTGCCACGGCAACCACGGTTCGCAAGAAGTCGTAGATGGCACCAGCCATCTACGACTTCTTGCATCTGGGCGGCTCACTCCTCCGACAGATTCATTCCGGGACAGCGAGCTGCGACACGCTCCAGCAGTTCAGCCGACAACCGCAGCTCCGGCCAGAACGGAAACGTCGCGCACTTCTCGGGACGCACCGGATAGATGCCGCACGCGGCTTGCGCCCCGTCCACGAGAAACACGCAGCGCCCCCCGCCGTCAATCGAGTCTTTGAGTGTGCAACCATCAGCTCGGACGTAGCGCGACCGCACGGCCGTTTGACTCATGCCGAGATACTCTGCGATCCGCTCGATGTCGGATTCGTTCACACGCACGAAGCCGCCGGGAATCGAGCAGCAGTTGCCCGAGCGCTTGCAGGCGAAGCGGAACGGCCACTCCGACCCAGAGTCGGGCAGAGCCTTGTCGCTCACGGCCTAAACCGACGACGTCGCGTGCTGCTGCGTCGCGTGGGTCGACTCGGTCCGCGGTCTTCGCTCGCCTGATCTTCCCGTTCTTTTCGCTGCAGGTGCGCAAGCAATTCGTCCGCCAACACCGTCGGGTCTTGGAAGCGGATCTCCTTCTCCTTGGCCATCATCTTTTCGATGAAGTAGTGCGTCTGCGGGGACAATCCGAGCTCACGGATTCGATCACCCGAAAGCGAGGCGAGCACCTGCTTGGCCAAAATCTCCTGGTTGTCCTCGCCGGCGAACGGCAGTGAGCCGGTCACGAGGTGATACAGCGTCGCGCCCAGCGCGTAGATGTCGGCCCGCACGTCGAGATCCGTGCGACCCTTCGCCTGCTCTGGCGCGATGTAAGCCACCGTCCCTGCCGTCGATTCTTCGTCACCATCCGGAAGTTCGGCGTCGACTGCGATCGCAAAACCGAGATCGATCAGGACCGCACCGCGCGTTTCGGACCACAAAATATTGCCGGGCTTCACATCTCGATGCACGAGTCCTTCGGCATGCAAGTCTGCCAAGCCCCGCGCGGTTTCCGCGACAATGAGCAACGCGTCATGCTCAGAAAGTCGCCCCTGCTCAGACAAGATGTCTTGCAGGCACGGACCGTCCACCGGCTCCATCGCGAAGAAAATGGTGTCCGCTTCTTTGGCAACGCGCAGGCCACGAACCACGTGGTCTGACTGGATCCGCATCAGCAGTCTCGCTTCTTGAATGAAGCGCTGCACTTCCGTGGGGTTCTTCGACAACTCTGACCGAAGAACCTTCAACGCGACGATCTCTCCAGTGGTGCGATCGGTCGCACGGAAAACTCGCCCGACACCTCCCTCGCCAAGGACGTCTCCGAGCTCGTAGCGAGACAAAACTGGTCGTGTTCCACCAGCCGTGCGTTGCCATTCCGACCACTGTTTCGGGCTCGCAATCCCAGCTTGAGCGAGATGGGCCGCGGGATCACCAGACGCCATGGCCGCCTCGGCGACATCACGAGAGATGTCGCCCTGGTGGACCAGCATCGCCAACAAACGCAAATCGTCGGGTGTCTTCACGTGTTCTGGATCGAGATCGTCGGTCGTGCACAGCCGCGAACCCCGCGATACGTGCGGCCCCTTCTTCACCTGCCCTCCTACCGCCGTCAAGTACCGCTTCGCAGCTTCCGATGAAGTTGGTGGCGTGCTACCCCACGTGGACGTCCACGGCGACAGCGGCCCATTGCGTGATACGAACACACGAGAGACGGAGACACCTGTGAACCACATCGAACCGCACCTCGTGATCAAATACTTCGACTTGATCGATGAGTTCATCCGGGTGCGTAGCTGCTCGGACGAGATCCTGGGCGAGCTACACCGCACCCCGGTGAGCAATAAGGCGACCTACCGCCACCGAATCGTCTCCAGCTGCATCCCGGACTATGAGAGCGACGTGCTTCGCTCCATCGCCGGGCTGGACGAAGAGTATGACCTCGAAATCATCGAGGAGCTGCTCTACCAGATCTGCATCGATGTGAACCCGGCCCTGGAAATCCACCAGGTCAGCATTCCGGGCATCGATACAGCCGATTCGAACACGGGTGGCGAAGCCACGATTATCGCGCATCCCGATGCCGATGACCGAACGCGCCGCGACCTGTTTCGCAAGGTCCAAGGGCTGGAGAAAGATCTCCGTACCCAGGTGGTCGGCCAAGACGGCGCGGTCTCCACACTGACCCGCGCGGTGAAGAAGGCTGCGGTTGGGCTCAAGCGCCCCGGCGCTCCGATCGGAACATTCCTACTCGTCGGCCGCACCGGCACAGGCAAGACTGAGCTCGCGAAGGCCCTGGCCCGCAGCCTGTTTGAGGACCCTACGAGACTCGTGCGAATCGATTGCTCGGAGTATGCGCTGCCACACGAATACGCGAAGCTGATCGGCTCGCCGCCCGGCTACATCGGGCACAACGAGGGCGGATTCCTCACGGAGACCGTCAAGAAGATGCCGAACTGCGTCGTGCTCTTCGACGAGGTTGAGAAGGCTCACAGCAAGGTTCACAACCTTCTGCTGCAGCTGCTGGACGAGGGCCGCCTCACCGACAGCAAGGGCCAGGTGATCCACTTCAACCAGACAGTGGTGATCCTGACGAGCAACCTCGGCATCGAAAAGATCGAGACCATTCGCAAGCGCATGGGATTCAGCGCCGAGCGGCGCACCCAATCGCTGAGTGACGTGGACCTGAAAGAAGTCACGCTGGATGCACTGCGCGACGAATTCCGGCCCGAGTTCATCAACCGCATCGACGAAGTCGTGCTCTTCAACCCGCTCGATGAGAAGGTCTGCGCGCGGATCGCCAACCGCATGCTGAAGGAAGTGGCCTCACTGCTGCACAGCAACGGCATCGCCATCGATTTCTCGCCTGGCGTGAAAGTCGCGCTGGCGAAGCAGGGCTATTCCGAGGAATACGGCGCCCGTGAACTCCGACGGCTGGTGAAGCGCAAGATCGAGGACCCCGTGACCGAGCTGATTCTCGATCAGTCTCTGGGTCGGGGATCGAGCATCTCGGTGCGCGTGCGCGCCGGCGAACCGCGATTCATCGTCGACGCCGGCGATAACTGCGCCGAGACGGCCGCGTTGCAGTCGGCCTGAGTTCGAGCAGGGCCCAGTTTGCCCGCCCCGGGTGTGGCGATCTGCAACACCCTCGGCCACGGGCACCTTAGCCGGAGCCTCAGGTGCACAGATCGAGCGTGCGCGGCCCGGTTCCCGAGGACGGAACACAGTCGACTGGGCCGTGCCGCCGATAACTGGAGTCGGTCATGCCCACTCCCAGCCCCATCTACTGCACAAGCATCCGTCTAAAGATCTTGGTGCCGGTGGTGTGCACCTTGCTGCTGGTGATCGCGTGCTTGTCGGTGTCCATCCTCTCCGCGGTGGACTCGGACTTCGAACGAGAGGTCATGCGCAATGGCCGAAACCAAGCGCAACTCATCGCCCGGCACCCGGACTTGGTTCGCCATGTTGCGAACAGTGAAGTTGACGAGGCCCAAGAACTCCTCAGCAAGGTTGAGCAACTCACCGAAGGCTCCGCAGCGATTGCCGTCTACCACAAGAGACCCGGGGCCATTGAGTTTGAGTGCTTGGCCGCAGCGGTCCGCAACGAAGGCGCCCGCTTGCTCCTACCCAACACCGTGGGTGGCGAACACTTCGTGGAGGACATCTACCGGGTCAGGCAGAAGGAGATGGACTGGATCCTGATCAAGATCCCCATCTGGTCGGCGGGAATCGAGCGAAGCCTCACTGCTTTGGAGAAAACTCCGCCAAACAGTTGGCAGCGCGACGCACAACCCATCGGCATGTTGGTCCTGGTCTCCGGGTTGGAAGAGGCGCTCGCAAGCACCATGAGCATTCGCAGTATGGTGTGGGCGTTCGGGCTCTTCGCACTGATGATCGGCGTGCTGCTGGCGAGCCATCTTTCGAACAAGATCCTGCAGCCGGTACGCGCCCTGCATCAAGCGATGCAGCAGGCTGCGGCGGGAGACCTCGACCAGCGAGTCGAGATCACAGGCCGCGACGAGATCGCCAGCATGGCAACGAGCTTCAACGACCTCGCCAACCAGCTCTGCACCCAGGAAGTGAAGATTCGCGGGCAAGCGCGGGACCTTGAGGAACGCGTGGAATCACGCACAGCCGAACTGCGCCAAGCGATCGAAGAGCTGCAAACCCTCGATCAAGCGAAAGACAGCTTCCTGTCCGGTATCAGCCACGAGATGCGCACACCGCTGACGATGATTGTTGCGGCGTGCGAGATCCTTGAAGAGTTCGCGCACGATGACCGCGAAGCTCATGACGAGTTCTTGTCGACCATCCGCACTGAGTCGGAGCGCATGTCCACGATGATCGACGACGTGCTCGACCTGGCGGCCCTCGAAGCGCGCACTCTGAGGCTCAATCTCGAAGAGTGCGATCTGGTCGAACTGTGTCGTGAGGTCGGAACCTCGTGCGCCACCGTTGCGACCCACCACCTCGACTTCGATCTAAGGGCAGAATCTCTCGTCGTGCAGTGCGACCGAGTTCGACTCTCCCGCGCGCTCAAGGCTCTCGTAGACAACGCGATGCAGCACACGCCTGCTGGAACCCGAGTGACGGTGGGCGTCAGGACTCCCGAGTTTGGTGCGGCTGGGGCGACGATGTGGGTTGAAGACGACGGACCAGGCATCGGCGAGAAGACCGTGGCCAAGCTGTTCGGCAACTGGTCCACCGCGTCCCGCGCCCGCTTGAAGAGCCACGAGGGATTGGGCTTTGGACTACAGATGGTGCGGCACTTAGCCCATCTCCACGGCGGTTCGCTCGACTACAAGCCGGGAATGCACGGCGGTGCGCGATTCGTGATCACGGTGCTTCGAGCCCCCAAACAACACGACTCGATGCCGGACTCAGATGCCGTCGTCACCCAGATTCCCGCCAATGCCCCCAGCGATCGCGTCGCCGAGCTGCTGCTGGACGAATCCGAACAGACGCCCCCAACGATGGTCGGCGCCAACTCGGACGACGCTCAAACCGAGATTTGACCGAGGTTTCTCCGGCGCGCGGTCCAAGGTGAACCGCTGCGGCTGGCGCAGCACGATGACGCACGGCATGGTGTCCGCATGCGCTCCGCAGAACTCCATGTCTTTGCCTCGGCTTCAAGACAACGCATCCTGGCTTCCGCAATCGCTGTGAGTTTGAGCTTCGCTACGATTGGCGAGCAAGCCCATGCGACGTCCTTGCTCCCGCCTCAGGCTCGCTCAACGCCACGAG
>CBESZZ010000182.1:0-7477 GCA_965534055.1 uncultured bacterium
GGCGCGTCGGACTGGCTCTTTCAGCTCCCGAACGATACCGCGGGCGACACGCCCGCCAGGGCAGCTCTCGACTTTCTCGGAGTGCACAACACCGGTTCGATTCGCAGCCTGCGCCCCCTGGCGTTGCTCGCACACCTCCTGCCGCCAAGAACCGAAGTCATCGAAGCCAACCACGGTTCAGCGCACGGTGCTCACCATCACGGCACGGCGTGGGAAACCGGCGCGGTCGAATGCGGCCTGCTGCACGTGAGTAGCTGGGATACAACCAAGAATGGCGCCAACGGCGAGCGTCGGGTCCGCGCGTTCAGCGGTGGCGGCCTCCTGGTCCCACTGCTTCTACTTTGCACCACGGACGAACTGCACGCGTTCCCAGCCCCAGACAACCGCTCCGAAGTTCGCGAGCTGCTCGCGGTCTGCGGCACCGCAACGACCCGCGCCGCCGCTGCGCGTGCGCGCCTCTTGGACTCACCGCACGGCACCCCTGAAGCGCTGCACGCAGCGTTGCATGCCGAAGACGACAGCCGCCTCGTCGCCATGGACACGCTCCAACGGCTGGGAGCATCGCGAAGCTTGCCGCAGATCGTTGCCGCAGCAGACGCCACATGGCCTGCAAGCGTTGTCGTTGCGCGACGCGCTCTGGACGCGCTCTACCACACTGCGGACGACGCGACGAAACGTCGAACCACCGAGCTGTGCGCTGCCCATGATGCAGCGCCTCTGCGCGACTTCGCTACGAGCACGCCAAGCACAGACCTGAGTGCACCCACGTCCAACACCGGATCCGACCAACCCGCGTCGCTGTTTCGGTTTCACCTGCTCGGCGCGTTGATGCTTATCGCATTCGCGCTCGTGGGGTTTTGGATCCGGGAGAACGCTCGCGCTTCAGCGCTCCGCGTGGCGATACCCGTTTCTTCGAGCATGCCACGCAAACGCGTGTGATCACAGCCGATCCGGCTGCTACTTCACGACGAAGTTCACAAGCCGGCCCGGCACCACGATCTCTTTGATGATCGTCTTGCCGGCAAGTTGCTCTGCCACCGCTTCGCGCGCCATTTCGAGCACGTCTTCCTTGGCCGCATCACGAGCAGCGCGCACGCGACCGCGAAGTTTGCCGAGAATCTGCACCGCAAGCTGCACGGTCTCATCGACCAGCAAGCTCTTGTCCACGGTAGGCCAGCCGCTGAACGCCAACAGCCCTTCACCGCCCAATCGCAACCACAGTTCTTCCGCCAGGTGTGGCGCGAACGGCGAGAGGACCTGCACGAACCGCAGCGCTTGATCGCGGGTGAGGCGCTCACGCTCCTTGGTCGCGTCGTTGACGAAGATCATCATCGCCGCGATCGCGGTGTTGAACGCGAGGCGCTCGATGTCCGTCGTCACCTTGTCCATGGTGCGGTGCAGCGCCTTCTCCAAATCGGCATGATTCTCGTCATCCTGAGCTAGCCAAGGGTGCACCGCTCCGTCGTCGGCTTCTGCAGGGACCAACAGCCGCCACACGCGATTCAGGAAGCGGTTCACGCCGGGAACATCCTTGGGATTCCACGGCTTGGCGTCGGCCAACGGCCCCATGTACATCTCGTACAAGCGAAGAGTATCCGCGCCGTACTCGGCCACCACGTCGTCAGGATTGACGACGTTTCCGTAGCGCTTGGACATCTTCGTCACGACCTGCTTCAGCGCTTCGCCGGACTCACGATGCACGTAGTCTCCATCGCGTTCCACGGTGTCGGCAACCGCAACCGTCACGCCACGCCCATCTTGGTAGGCGAAGCTTTGGATCATGCCCTGGTTGTAAAGTTTCGTGAAAGGCTCGTTCACCGACACGTGGCCGGCGTCGTGAAGCACCTTGGTCCAAAACCTTGAATAGAGCAGGTGCCCCACCGCGTGCTCCGTCCCGCCGATGTAGAGATCCACGGGCATCCAGTAGTCGCTCGCTTCGCGACTACAGAACGCTTGGGTGTTGTGCGGATCGCAGAACCGCAGGAAGTACCAACTCGATCCCGCGGCACCCGGCATCGTATTGATCTCACGCTTCGCGGGTCGCCCTTTCGAATCGGTGGTGTTCACCCACTCGGTTGCGCGCACTAGTGGCGACTCCGGCTGCCCACCGGGCGCGAAGTCATCCATGCGCGGAAGTTCGAGCGGCAAAGCATCGTCAGGCAACAGCTCGATGCCATCCACGGTATGCAGCACGGGGAACGGCTCGCCCCAGTAGCGCTGACGGGAAAACAACCAGTCGCGGAGCCTGTAGGTCACCTTCGCTTCACCAACCCCGCGTGCAACCAACCAGTCGATCACGCGGGTCTTGGCAGCCGCCACTTCGAGACCATCCAGGGACAGTCCATCGCCGTTGTCGCAGTTTGCGAACGCAGCGTCACCGGTCCAGCAGGCCTCGCCCGCGGCGACGGCCTTCTCTTGCGCGGCATCGCCGGTTTCGACGCGGAACAACGGCGGCACAGGCAAGCCAAACTCCTGCGCGAATTCGAAGTCTCGCTCGTCGCCCGCCGGAACAGCCATGATCGCGCCCGTTCCATAGGTGACGATGACGTAGTCGGCGACCCAGATCGGCATCTTGCCGCGGGGGTCGTCCGCGGCGAACAGTGGGTTGCGGCCATAGGCGCCCGTGAAGACTCCGGTCTTCTCCTTTGCCAGGTCTGTCCGCTCAAGCTCGCTCTTGGTTGCGGCCTGCTGGACGTAGTCCGCGACCTTGCTCCGCTGCGCATCGGTCGTGATTTGGTCGGCCAGCGGGTGTTCAGGCGAAAGCACCAAGAACGACGCGCCAAACAGCGTGTCCGGTCGCGTGGTGAACACCCGCACCTTCGCTTCATCGTGGTTCGAAATCTCGAACTCGACTTCGGCACCTTCGCTTCGACCAATCCAGTCGCGCTGCATCGCCTTCAACGAATCCGACCAGTCCAGATCATCGAGATCCTGCAACAGCCGCTCGGCGTAGTCGGTGATTTTCAGCACCCACTGCCGCAACGGTCGTCGCTCACACGGATGGTTCCCGCGTTCGCTGTGGCCACCCACCACTTCATCGTTGGCCAACACGGTACCGAGCGCTTCACACCACCACACCGGAGCGTCGGTTTCGTAGGCGAGACCGCGCTCGTGCAGCTGCTTGAAGATCCACTGCGTCCAGCGGAACGCCTCCGCATCACAGGTGCCGAACTCGCGGTCCCAGTCGTAGCTGAATCCCAACGCCTGCAGCTGCCGGCGGAAGTTGTCGATGTTCTTGTGCGTGCCGACATCGGGATGCACACCGGTCTGAATCGCATGCTGCTCGGCAGGTAGTCCGAACGCATCCCAACCCATTGGATGCAGGACGTTGTAACCCTGCATGCGTCGCGCCCGCGCGACAATGTCGGTGGCGGTGTAGCCCTCCGGATGCCCAACGTGAAGACCCGAACCCGACGGATAGGGGAACATGTCGAGCACGTAGTACTTCGGCTTGCTCGCATCGAACCCAGGGTCACCGGGGTTCAGCGTGCGGAAGACGTCGCGCTCTTTCCAAAACGCCTGCCAGCGCGGTTCGATCTCGTCGGGGCGGTAAGTTTGGTCGGTCATCGGTCGAGGCTGAAGAGACTGCTTCGGGCGCCCTGATTCCTAAGGAAGACGCTGCAAACCCGCCGAGTGGACGGGCCGCGCAGGATAGCCCGGTCACCCGGCGACGAAAGCAATCCATCGGGGTCCCCTCCCGATCTGATGAGCAGCCGTGCCGTGCGCCCCCGAAATCCCTGCCCGTGACGTGCTTCTCCGCGGATGATGGCGCAGCAGGCTTGAGCCACCTGGTCTACCGCCTTTTCAATCAGCCGTCGAAATCCCAGTCCTCGCGATGCGCACCCTGCAAGAACGCCCCTTTCACATCCTGATGGCCGCCTTGGTCTTCGGATCTCTCTTTCTAGACGACTTTGCCCGCCGCAGCCTTCCGGCCTGGAACCCGCCACCCGTCGGGTTCATTACGTTCGCACTCGGACTCGTCTGGGTCGGCATGCTGACGCATACACGCAGCGAAACGCACAGCGACCGAGCGCGCGTTGCCGAGGACCGGATCGAACGGCTGGAGCGACGCGTTGCGGAGCTTGAGGATGAAACGCGCGCGCGGAATCGATCACCGCTGGAGCGCGGCTAGATTGGTCTTGCCTGGGATGACGAGAATTCGCAGATGAGCCCGCTCGATGGTTTCGTGTTGCTCGTGGAGGCGTTCTTTCTGCTCGCGGGCGCTTGCCCGCTCGCGTGCCTCGTACTTCGCAGCCACACCAAGCAGGAACGCAAAGACATCTTCGACGGTTTGTTTGGCTGCATCCTCTTCACCGGCCTGATCGGAATGATCTACGGTGGATGCTGCAGGCGCCCGTATTGGCCCACCGTTCATGGATGGATCTTGGCGGTATGGTTCTGGTTCAGCTTCAGAGCAGCGCTCGTTCGCTCAGGCCTCCCTCAACGAGACGGGGAGGAAACCGAGGTAAAGCGTCGAGGCCGCAAGTTTGGCGAGGGAATACGAAGATTCTTCGATTCGTAGGGATCGTGAAGATTCCGAGCGCGCTCGCAAGAGAAGGCGGACCGACACCCGATCTACCTCCCGCGCGCCAGCTCCGCGATCTCAAGAATTGACTTCGCGTGCCCAACCCGCGTGATGTCCTCAACGTCAAAGATGCTCTTCAAGATCTTCGGCGGAACCCCAACGCCTTCGTGACACTTGCCTTCGTGGTCGAGGTAGATCTCGTTGGACATGCCGAATTCCCACCCGTTCGGCAACGTCTTCTCCAGGATATCTGAGAGCGCTCCGGCCGTCGGTTGCCCCACGCTCTGCACGTGCGGAAATGCCCGCATGCACATCGTGAATATCTCGGCCGCACTCGCAGTGACGCTGTTGGTCACCAGGTAGATGGGCTTTGTGTAGGTTTGCTTCGCGCCTTGGGCATCGACAAATGGCTCGACAGGAACATCTTGGCGGTAGTCCTTTGCGGTCGCGGGGAACTTCGAGAAGCCCAGCCGCCGCGCGTCCGCGAAGTGAGACGCGATCTCCAAGCTGAACAGATCCATGCCGCCGCGGTTTAGCGAGACGTCGACGATCATCGCCTTGGTATCCGCGAGCTTCGCGAGGATCTCGCTGAGTCCTTCGTGCAACGCGTCGATCTGCGCCTGCATGTCGCCGTCCGCAAATCCCCCCATCCCGGTGATGAACAAGTAGCCGACGTCCTGACCAACGCGGCCCCAAACAAACTTGCGGTTGCAGACGAAACGGGCGGCCCCACCGAGAGCATCCGTTTCGAGCTCATGCTTGAAGCGATCAATCCACTTGCTTCGGAACGCCCGGAATTCGCCAATCTCGGACTGACTCTCAAAGGCCGCTTGAAGCCGTGAGTAGGTATCTGCGCCAGAGGCATGCGCAACGCGGGACTCGCCGTCGATCTCGGCACTGAGCGAGACATGCCCGTCGTTCAATCCTTCAAGCAGACTCTCGAACACCGCAAACAACTCGGTGTCGGTGGTTTTGTCGCTCACCATCGCCCGGTGCTTCTTCACCCGGGCAGGCCAATCGAAACTCCGCTCCTCAAAGAACGGGTAGAACTCGGACATCGTCGACGTCAACGCAGAGAAAACTTGCTCCCGGGTCCAGTCTACGCGCGGTCGGATCGCCGGTAGCTCGTCGATGCGCTCGAGCATGAAACCCGGAATTCGCTCGTGAGGCGTAATGCGCGCGGTCTTCCCGGTGGGATTCACACGACAGAGCACGTCCAGTGCATCCATATCATCAACCCGCCAGGCTCCCGCGCCGGACACGGAAATCATGGACGCATCGTTCGCCTCGAAGGAGAACACGTAGCCGTAGCCTCGCGCGCGCCACGTCCCTCGGATCTGAGGCAGGATAACACCGTCCGTCAGAACAGGACTCAGATCCTGCACCTCACTTGGCTTGGACGCGCTGGACGGCGAAGGCTTGCTCGGCGACTGGGCTCGCCCCACGGCAACGGGGCCCAGGACGCCGCAAAGAGAAACAACGACAGAGAAACGAATGGTTTGATTCATGACCAGAGCAATGCACACCATCTCCACCGGACGGTCTTGGACAGAATTGCTGCGTGCCTCTACGCGACGAAATTGCCCGGCGAATAGCCAGCAATGCGGCGAAAGCACCTGTTCATGTGGCTCTGATCCGCAAACCCCGACGCAAGAGCCGCGTCGAGCAGCGGCAAACCATCGCTGAGAATTTCCTTCGCTCGTGCAACCCGCTGACAGATCAAGAACTGACGCGGCGTGATGCCGACCCAACGCTTGAACTCCCGGATGAGGTGCGACGCACTGAGCCCACTCACGCCACAGAGTTCGGCAGTCGACACTTTGCGGTCGCAGTGTCGCATCAGATGTTCCCGCAGCGCCTGCACGGCCGCTGGAATCGATGGAGTGCAATCTTGCGCACCACGTGCCATCACGCGGCCGGCGTGATCCGTCACCCGAAACAGGAGTTCACGCACACACTCCGTCAGTTGACTCTCCGGCAGGTCGTCTCTCGAGAACATGCGGCTCAGCAGACGCGCGCAGCTCGAATCGCTGATGACAAAGGAAGACCCAGTAGGGACCTCAGGGACGCTGGTTCCGAGCAGCTCGGCCGCCAACCGCCGAGTGGGATAGATCGCGGAGTACCGCAACTCACTCCCACGCACGGTGCCACCCGTGTGCACCGCTCCGGGCAAGTGCACCCACACGTCGCCACGCCCCGCCGTCTTGCCCTGAAGCGCGCACCAGTCAGCCCCCGCATCCACGCGCTGAATCACAAACGTCGGATGACAGTGGGCCACGAAACGATGCTGGTCGAAACCCGCTTGGAGCAATTCGAGGCCATCCAGGCCGTCAACACGTCGGATTTTGGGTGCTTGCATGGAAGAATGGTGTGGCTCGTTTCGTGGCCAAATCCGGTGGGAATCGGTCGTGAGATCTTGCCCCCGTCTGCAGCACTGCCGAAACACTCGCAGCCATCGGCCGCTGAAGTGCCCCACACGAAACTTCGCGTAGCGTGCGTCGCAAACCCCCGCAGACCCCCGAATGAAAGCCGCGATCCACACCAAGTACGGTCCCCCCAGCGTCGTGCATCTCGCAGATGTAGAAGCACCTGAGCCGGCCGCTCAGAAGGTGCTCATCAAGGTGAACGCCACGACGGTGAACCGTACCGATTGCGGCTTCCGGGCCGCGAAGCCCTGGATCATCGGCTTCTTCAGCGGGCTCACGAAACCGAAGTATCCAGTCCTTGGGAGCGAGTTCGCCGGCGAGGTCGTGGCCGTCGGCACCGATACCAGACTCTTCAAAGTCGGCGACGCGGTTTTTGGTCGAGGCAAAGACGAAGCCATGGGTGCGCATGCAGAGTTCATGCGCATGCCCGAAGGCGGCGCAATCGCGATCAAACCGGACGGTTTGACCTACGCGGAAGCCGCGGCTCTTTGCGACGGCGCCATGCTCGCCAACAGCTCCCTCAAGC
>CBESZZ010000183.1:0-7431 GCA_965534055.1 uncultured bacterium
TTCACGACCGCGTCGAGGCGCTCGACGGACTCGTGCATTCGCTCCAACTCGACTTCCGCGCGGGCCACGTTGCGCTCCGCGTCGCGGATCTGAGGCTCGATGCCATTCACGAGCTTCTCAGCTCGCTGCATCTCGAACTCGACAGGGATCTGCTCCTGCACGCTGCTCTTCATCGATCCAGCAGCCGTAGCAAGGTAGGACGGGAAGTCGGTGCCGAGCGTGACGAAGCCGATGGCTCCGAGGCCGGCCGTGCCGATCACGGCCCATTTCATCATCTTAAACATTCGGGGTTCTCCGGTTTGAGGTTCCATGTTGGGAACACCGGCACATCCGGCTTCCACGCCTCCCTTTGCGGACCACCGCCGCGATATTCGCGTCCGGTCGCAAGAAACCCGAGATTCCGGTCTGATCGGAGCTAGAACGGTGGGTCAGAGGTCCGCTGCGAGCGTCGCCGCGTCACGCGATTCGTGCGCAAGGCGCTGGGACGACAGAGCTTGCCGCGAACGGGCCGCAGTGCCGGAGACCCAAGTGACGGACCTCAGCTAGCGCTGGCTGGCGCGGCGCCTGACTTCGGTGACCGTCGAGCGCAGGATGCGATCTTTCGCATCGGCCGTGATTTGGGCCTGGGCGCGGGAATCCGCGTCGTTCAGGTCGTCGAGAACGGCCCCGCAATAGGGGCAGTCCGCCTCCTCTAGATGGAAGGTTAGGAACTCCCGCGCGCCGGGATCCAGTCCGCCACCGGCGTAGCTGCGGAGGATGTCGGGGTGAGGACAGCTCACCCGCTGTTCACGCCACACCGTGGCTACGGTGAATGCCAATTCTTCGTCGCGGGCTTCGTCGCTCATCGTGCTCCAGGCTCCCAGAGACCGAGAAACAAGGAATGGTTCGGGTCTCGCTGACGCGCCAAACCTCGGAGCTTGTCGATCGCTCGAAACTTGATGCCGGCGATCGACTTCTCGTCCTCGATGCCAAAGCGGGCGGCCGCGTCCTTGTTGCGTCCACCGAGCACGAACAGGTATTCCAGAACTTGAAGCTTCTGAAACTCACCTGCCTCCCAGAGGGTCCCGACGTACTGCTTGAGGATGTCGCCTAAGACCTGACGGCGTCGCTCCGATGTTTCGCCGTCGACGACCTTGCGTCCCGGCTCTTCGACTTCGGGATCAGGCAGGTTCTCCAACCACAATGCGCTGCGGCCAGCGTTGTCGTCGCCACCCTTCGCGGGAAGCAGCGGCAGCTTGTGCTTGCGGAAGTAATCGATGACCCGGTTGCGCGCGATGCCGAACAGGAACTGATCCATCGTGTAGATCGGATCAAACGACTCGATGCCGCGCACCGCGCCCAGAAACACGTCCTGGGTGATATCCTCCGCGGTCTGGTGATCGGCGATCCACTTGCGCACGAAGAAATGGACACGCCGCATGAACCGCGTTTGCAGCGCTGCCCACGCAGCCTCATCCATGGCCTTCAGCGCTTCGAGGTCGGGCGCACCGCCATCTGCGGGGAGCACACCAGGATCTGAGGGAGCCGCCATTAGAACGCCACTCCGACGACGGAAAGAACGAGCACAAGCACCACAAGAATCAGGGCCACCAACACAGCGTAGCCAAGAACCATCGCAGTCAAACCCAGCGCCTTGAACGGGAGCTTCACGAGTTCGATGACTCCGCGACCGATGGCGATGCTCAGCGCTCGCACGGGCACCAAGACGGCGGTCATCAACAGTTCCAACGACTTCACAACCGCAAAAGCCACGGCTCCCAGCAGGGAGCGTCGAGGCCGTTTTTTCGCCGCCGAACTACGGTCCGAGCGCACGACTTTGCCCTCTCGCTCGCTCCGCACGATGTCCGCAAGCACCGAGGCCGCGGGCATGACGGGCGGAGTCGCCGGTGGCGAAACTGCGTCGCCAACCATCCGAGCCGCCTCTCGCCCAGCAAGGGGAGCTTCGGTGGTCGGACCGGTCGCTGGCGGAGCAGCTCCCGTTGGCGTCAACGGCGGCAACATCATGCTCTCGCCCAGGGACACCGGCGCGGACAGTGCGCGCAACACGTCGCCGGCCGACTGAAAACGATCGGCAGGGTCCTTTTCCAAACAGCGCTGGATGACGGCGCGCTCCGGTCCGCGGATGAAGTCGGGCAGGTCGGGCTTCGCCGTCTCGTGCTTGCGAAGCACCTCCCACTCCGAGTCGCCGGTGAAGGGCACCACGCCGGCCAGACACTCGAACAGGATGATGCCCAACGAATACACATCGCTGCGCGAATCACCCCGACGCTGCAGCATCTCGGGCGCCATGTAGTAGGGCGTCCCGCGACCGAACGACAACGAGTTGCGCGACGCGGTGACCAACTTGCTCAACCCGTAGTCACCAACTCTGGCGACATCGCCGCGGAGGAAAATGTTGGCCGGCTTGAGATCGAAGTGCACGAGCGAGTGCTCGTGCAACGCTTGGACACCACGTGCCGCTTGCACGAAGACCGCAAGCGCTTCGTCGCGATCCATGGGGCCGTCCATGCGGCTGCGCAGCGTCTCCTGACCCGCGTAGCTCATCAGGATGAACGGGATCCCATCGACTTCACCGCGGTCTTCGATAGACACCAGGTTGGGGTGGTCGATCTGTGCGAAGTAGTGCACCGACTCCAGTTCGCGCAGCACTGCGTCGCGAACGTGCTCGTCGTCGACCTTCAAGAACTTGATGGCGTAGTCCTTGCCGATCGATTGCTTGCGCGCCTTGAATACGAGCCCGAAGACACCGCCACCCAACTTGTTAACGATCTCGAATCCCGGCACGTAGCCGGGCTTTCGGTAGTTCCGGTAGAACGCTTCCCACTCAATCGGGCCAGCCTGTGGCACGGCACCAACACCCTCAGGGGCGTCGGTTGTCGGGCGGTCGGCGGGGCGAGGGGCGGTTTCCATCAGGAGAGAGGCGGGCTGAGGGCGGGTGTGGGTGCGAGGGGTGGCGTCGTTTAGCTAGACGTCAAAGCAGGAATGCAAAGGTCGGCAGAGCGAGGCCGACCGCACCAGCTGCACCCACCAGTCTACCGGTCATGAAACTGCGGGTCAGCCGATCCAGCCAGGCGGTCGACAGCGCCAAGAAAGCCCAGAGCAGCACGGTACCGCCGCAAAGCGCCCAAAACGCCTGCTGAGCGCCTCGTAGCCGACGGTCCAAAAGACGTGTCGTCACCTGCAGGCATTCGGCGTCAGGCTCGACGCAAAGGGCCACTTCGAAACTCTCGCCGAAGTCGTGGGAGCGGGTCTCGAGACGACGCTCGGCGATCCGCACGAGTCCATCAACGGCAGCGGGGTCAAACTGCCGATCCGTCAAGAATCGCTGAATGGCACGGTCCGCGACAAAACCAGGCGTCCAAGAGGGGAGCACTTCTTGGGCTCGCTGCTGCCCGCGGGCCGCCCACTCCGTCTGCAGCCGCTCAATCACGAGGCTTCGAGCGCTGTGGTCCGCTTCAGCTTCACTTAGCTCGACAGCTCCCTGCACCCAGCCGTGAACCCACACTGGCTCTCCGTTCCCCGCGGCGTCGCGCTCGACAAGCTCGTGCGTGACGGGTTTCTGCGAGATGGACTGCTGCGTGATGGACTGCTGCCCACACGGGTTCCGGTCCGCCATCCGTGATTCCGCACCATGAGTCGCCGGGCGGTCCAAGCCACTCTCACCATCCAATCGCGCCTGCCATGGAGTCACGATGGACGGCAGCAAGGCGAGGAGGGCGATGGCATGAATCATGATGGATGCGTCCAAGCGGCAGGGCGGGCGAGTGAAGGTTGGACCGCGTGAACATCACCCTTGCCGTTTCAGGCGGCGAAGTACTCGCAGAATCTGTCCGATCCTGGATCCCGACCCCTCGGTTAGTTCAGCGACGCCACGGCACCATGACGAACGCGATCCCTCCAACCTGGACGTGCGCGCCGGCAGCTACCGGGTGCTCGCCCTGAAATGGCACTCCATCGATGGTTCCCGGCTCAACGCACCGCACCCGCATTTGGCCATCTGAACCGCCGTAGAGCTCCACTTCGCAGTCTGCGTGCCGCACGCGAACATGCGAGTCAGCCGCGGAGCCGATCAAGATGCGGCCATCGCGACCGCGATCCTTCAAGAACAACAGCTTGTCGGTGTTTTGCACCTGAAAGCCCCCCGCGATGGACACCGATGCGGTGAGCGAGCGGCTCGAAGGCATCCGGTACCGAAGCTCGAAGCTCGATCCCAAAACCACCGCATCACCATGGATCAACTCGTGCTTCTGCCGTTGCCGTCCATCGACCGAGACTTCACCGTCCATCGCGACGACTTGGTCCTTCATGCCGCCATGAAACGACATCGTGCGTTCGATTCGCGCGTGACGTCCGGCAAGGTTGGCGAGGACGGGCAAGTCGCTGCGGCGATCACGGACGTTGCCGATGACGACGGAATCGCTGCGGAGCACCAACCACTCGCCACCTTCATCCACCCGCAGCAGGAACCCTTGCTCGAGGCCTTGGGCCTCGGCCAAACCCCGCTTGAAGTCGAACACCTGCGTCCGCAGTGCGGAGGGAGTCGGCGGCAACTTATCGAGTTTGCGCTGCGCGCCCTCGAAGTCGGATTCGGCAACGCATTCAGCGGCAGCATCCATCGCCGCTTGATGCCGCTCGATCGTTTGCAGCGCCTCCGCCAGTCGAGCCACCTCGTCGACTTCTGGATCCGCTGCTAGAGCAGCCTGCAGGCATTCGCGCGCGGCGTCGATCCGACGCAGCTCCAGAGCGGCGAGTCCCTGCCTGGCGGTTTGCGAAGCCTCTTTCCGACGCTCCAGAACCCGAGCCTGCAGGTCGTCGATTCTGTGACGCAACGACGGGGCGAGGTCCGCGACAACGCTCAATGCCCGCACCCAAGACTCGACCGCCGTCGGCCGCCCTTCCCGAAGAGCGTTCTCCGCATGCAGCGCGAGTGAATCCGCGAGCTCGAGGATCCGAGCGTCCAAGCGGTCTTCGCGAAGCAGTTGAGGCCGGAGTTCGATGAGGGAAGACAGCACGGTCGCCAACTTTTCTGCGTCCCGATCCTGCTGGCCGGCGTTCTTCACCGCCGCGCTCGCCGTTCCGTGGTCGCGAAGATCGCGCACGGTGTCCAAACTTTCGAGCGCGCGCGCCTCCGCCCGAAGCGCCGCGGCGAGAGACTGGATCTCGGGATGATCCTTCTGCACAGCAGCCAGCTGTTCGACGCGCTGCAACCCGTGGCGCACGCCGGCTAACGTCGCCGCTTCCCGCTTGTGCAGCGAAGCGCGAATCTGGTCTAGCCCGCGATCCACGATCTCGATTCGGCTGCGAATCTCGGCCAACAGCACAGCAGCGGACCCAGCGGGATCGACGCCCGCGAGACTCGTGGCGACGGCCGCAGCTTCGGTCAAGCGTCCCTCGGCTGCGAGCCGCCGGGCAGCGGCTAGCCGCTCTTCTTGATCCGCCACAGCTTGCTCCAGAATCGAAAGTTCACGACGGGCTTCCACGTGGACGGGCGAAGCCGCCAACACGCGCTGCAAGATAGCCCTCGCGTCACTGAAACGCTGCTCGGCGATCGCATGCCGGGCGGCCTCGATGGACTCTTTCGAACCCGGCTCCGCGTCCATGGAAGCTTCCGCCAGCCTCCCGACGGTGGCAGCAAGGTCCTTGTTGAGTCCCTGCAGCATCCGCGCAGCCTCACGGTAGGTGTCGCGCGCTGCCTGAACCCTTCCACAGGCAATCTCGGTCTCCGCGTCGCGAAGAGTCCGCACCACACTGCGCCAATCCGCGAGAAACTCTCGGTGCAACAGCCGGCCGGGCAGTGTGCCGATGCATTCGCACAAGAGGTCTGGCGTGGCCTGCTCGCGCAGTCGATGGACCACGGACTGGTGAAGTTCTTCGCGGTGAGACTCCCATGCGGCGGGAAGCCAATCGCTTGACCAACCCTCCGGCACATCAGCCAAGAGGTGAAGCCCGCGATCGAGCACGTCAAAACGGGCTTCATCGATCGACGTGGTCGCCGAGGTGTTGGTGAACATGGGAGCCGCAGCAAGCCATTCCGCCTCCCAAGCTTGCCATCGAGTTTGAAACACGTCGATCGACCGAGTGACGAAGCGGCTGTCCTCGGCGAGGGCACAATCGGTGTTCCGCGCTTCGACAAGAAGCGCGAGCGTTTCTTGTGGGCACGTCGCCTCGATCGCTTTGTCGAGAGTCTCCCGGGCCGCAACCACCTGGCGCTCGATGCGCGCGAGGAGCTCGGATCGCTCATGGGGTCCGACGCCGCTCGCATCCGCGTCCAGGACCGCCTTGGCGGTCGCAAGATCACCAGCCCGACACGCAAGATGCGCCCGTCCGACTTCGCTGTCAGCGTGTTGCTGAGACTGCGGCTCGTGGCGAGGAGCTGCAGCGAGTGCTTCCTCAATCCGTTGCCGGTCTGGACTCGGCTCGACCTGCGCTGCCGAACCCTCTCGATCCACTCCGAGCAGCAGAGCCTCCGTTTGGCTCAGAAGCTCGACGTCCGCTGCCACGTCGCTCCACCGCCCGGCAACACAGCGCGCGTCTGCGCGCTTCACCAGCGCACGATGCAATTTTCGCAGCTGACGCTTCGCAGCCCGAGACTTCTGCACCCGCGGCGTCGCCAGAAGGCGCAGCGCGGTTTCGAGTCGCCCACCATCCATGGCGTGCGCGGCCTGTTTGCGGATCACGAAACGTTCGAACATGGGCGGTGGACGGCCGGCTCCGCAGGGACTCGCATCGCTCGTGGCACCGGAGGGCGGCACCAGATTTCGAGTCGCGCGGAGACCGAATACGGCCTGGGCACCGCGCTATACGGGCCAGCTCCGGACTATTCCGCCGCAGCTTGCTCGAAACTCGTGACAAGGCCGCCCGCGAGGTCAGCGCTCTCTCGAGCCATCAGCAGACACTCTTCGGCCACACCCAGGAAGGTCCTGCGGTCAGGAATCGCAGCATCCGGCGCAACGGCCAATCCAGCCCGCGGTGTCAACGCGCCCACACCGGCGATGGTTTTGGCAGCCAGGGTGTCGAGGTGGCGACGGGTCAGGGTCTTGGAACCCTCGTGGCCGGTGCCAGGCAGCAGGAACAGGAAGATCGATTCGGTGAAGCGCGCCAGAGTATCGATGTCCCGACATTCGTTCAGGAAGACGGAAGCAATCTCCGCCCAGACGGCTGCACGCTGATTCGGCTCACTGGGCAATGCCCCTTCAGGCAACCCAACATCCAACAGCACCAATCCCAGCGGCTGGTGGAACCGCACGGACCGCTTGAACTCCTCGTCCAGCTTGAAGCTAGCGAACGGCCCGTTGTACAGGCCGGTCTCGGAGTCGGTGATGTGGTCGAGCAGCGAGTCCTCGTGCTCTTGCTCCATCAGTCGCCGCAGAGCGCTATCGGTGGCGGTGTCGTTGTTGGCGGCGACGGTCGCGACCTGCCGGACCGCCTTGA
>CBESZZ010000184.1:0-7398 GCA_965534055.1 uncultured bacterium
CGCCAGAGCGCCGGCCCGAAGTCGTCCACCTCACGGACGGTTCCCTCCATCATGTCGAACGCGCGGAAGCCCACGTCTCCCCGCCCCCGCACATCGACCTCAAAGTATGCATCGCGTCCCGGTGAGTCGGCGATGCCGCAGGCCGCGAACACCACGCCCGTCGCCGCGTCCCGGTCAAAGAACAGCGGGATCGTGTGGGTTTCGCCCAAATCGCCAGCCAGCCAAATGACCTCGCGCGGTCCATCGGGGTGCCCGATCCGCAGCCGCTGCAGCAGCGGCATCACGTCCGCGCCAAAGTTTGAGGTCGTGCCTTTCGGCACCGCGCTGTTGGTGTGCTCCATGAAGCCCGGGTATGCCGGCAACGTGAAGAACACCACGTGATGGCCGCAGCAGACAACGTTGTCGACCGTTTCGTCGTGCTCGAACGCAGCGGTCACCTCGCGCAGAAAGCGAAGCTGTTCGCCTTCGACGTGCCACTGCCGAGGAAACACGGTGTTGAAGAAGAGGAAAAGCGTGCGCTGCACGCGAACAGCACCGAAGTCAGTCCCAAAGTTCTGCAGGTACGTCTGCCGATCCTGCACTTCGTCGTGGTTCCCCGGCGCGTTGAACACCGGCACTGGGAACACGGCCAGGGCCCCCATCATCGCGGCGATCTCGTCAGGCTCCGGCGCACGAACCACGTCGCCCAGCGACAGGAACAGGCGGGGGTCTCGCTCTAGCATGCGCGGCAGCCCGGCCACCAACGTAGCGGGCGGCGACGAGCCACCCACGGCCTTGCCGTAGAGGTGCCCGCACGCGTGGAAGCGAAGCGAGACTCCAGGCTGCGCACTCGATTCGGGCCGGGGGACCGTCACACTGGACCAGCTCAAGGTTCTAGCGAACTCACCCGTGCGAACGTCCTGCATGCTGTGCTGGTCCAGCAACGCAGCACGGGTCGCGGTGTGATCAGCTGCACACGCTGTAAGACCCCACAGCATCAGCAGGGTCGGATACAGATCAATTGGTAGACCAACTGAACGGCGCGCAGAGCACGCCGTGGACGAGCGAAGCGGAAGATCACGCATTGACTTCGCCAACCGTACGACGCAACGAACCAATCCCACGGCCCGCAGGCACCAATCGCTGAGTTTTTCTCCTAGCAACCCGCCGGCGACATGCGCCAGCATGCGGCAATGCTAGGAGGACTCGACACAACCACCCTGCTTCGAGAAGACGGTGCTGCCCACGCGCCCATGCCCATGATCGTGCTCGGTCTGGTCATGGCCGGCACCTACTTCCTGATCGCCACGGGACGATTGCACAAGCTCACGGCGGCGCTGCTCGGGGCGGTGCTCTGCACGGGTCTCGGGTTGGCCTTGGGGGTGCTCAAGGAATACCCCGAGGTCTACAGCATGCTCGCCAAGGACATCAACGTGCTCGGCGTCATCGTCGGCACGTCGATCCTGGTCGACATCGCCGGAAGTTCGGGACTGTTCCAGTTCCTCGCGATCAAGATCGCGAAACGCGCGAAGGGGCAGCCAAAAAAGCTCTTCACCGCTCTCGTCGTGCTGACCGTGCTCTTCGTCAGTGTCCTCACCATCGCGCCCGGGACGCTAATCGTCGTGTCGCTTGGCCTCGTGCTAACACGCACGCTCGAATTGAACGCTCGCCCCTACCTGGTGGCAATCGCGCTGGCCGCAAACTCCGGCGCGTTGGTCACGTTCGCCAGCGGCATCTGCACGCTGATGGTCGGCTCCGCCGCGAACATTCCCTACGGCCACTTCTTCATCGTCTCGACTCCCGCGGCGATCTTGACAGCGTTCGTGGTCTGGTTCGTCGTCGGCCGGATGTATCGCAATGAACTTGGCGGCGCGGGCGAGACACCAGAGGTCGCCGCGGAACGCGAAGCCAAGATCATGAGCTTCGACGAGTGGGCCATGGTCAAAGACCGTCGCGTGTTCCGCCGCAGCGCGTGGATCCTCGCGGCCACGGTCGTTGGCTTCGCCACCGCCCAGCAGGTCGGCGTCGGCCTGGACTACGTGGCGATGGCTGGCGGCACCGCGGCGCTACTCTTCAGCGGTCAAGAGCCCGAAGCCGCGATCCGCAAGGTGAACTGGACCGTGATCCTGTTCTTCATCGGCCTGTTCGTGATGATCGGCGTGGTTGAACACACCGGCCTGCTGGAAGTGATGGCCGAGGGCATGACCGCGCTATCGAGTGGCAACATCTACGCGGCGCTGTCCATCCTGGTGGTCTTCACCGCGGTGACGAGCGGCATCATGGACAACATCCCCGTGGCCGCGACGATGATCCCCATCGTCCGCAACATGGTGAACAGCGGCCTGCAGGCCGAACCTCTATGGTGGGGTCTGGTGCTCAGCGCAAACCTCGGCGGCAACGGCACGCCGATCGGCAGCATCTCGTGCGTCATTGCGCTGCACGCGCTTTCCGAATCGACAGGCAAAAAGGTCGGCTGGGGTGAGTGGTTCAAGGTCGGCGGCACGACGCTCGGACTCCAGGTGGTGATCATTCTCGTGTATCTGTTGCTGTTCACCGCCTTCAATCTCTTCCCCTCTCTTGGAGGCTCCTGATGAGCGGCACAGAACCCGACCGACGCAACGTCAAGGACAGCTTGGAGCGCCAAATGGCGGCGTTTGAACAAGCGCGCATTGAGGCCCCAGTAGACATTCAGCCCATGGTGTGCGCACGCGTGCTCGTCGTGCACGACGGCACCGATCAAGACGCAACGTCCGATGCGCTCGCCGCGGCCACGGCGAGTCAATACGGCGTGGACGTCTTCACCCACAAAGCCGATCCGCGGGATGCGGACGCTTACCAAGGCATCTTGGCAGCGGCTGAAGAACACGACATAGCCTTCGTCCCATGCCCGTTCGGTCGCGACTACGCAGAGCTGAAGACCGAGACCCTGTCCACCACCATCGACCTGCTACTGTCGAAAGCGCGATGGCCCATGTGCCTGGTTCGTGGCCCCGTGGCGGATCCGAAAGACTGCATGCAAGAGCCCGCAGTCATTCTCGACATCGAACGCCACCGCAACATCCACGCCGCCGAAGCAGCCGCGAGTCTTGCCCGCGGTGGTCACGCCCTGCGCCTGTTCGCGGGCATCGACCCCCACGTATCCATTCGCGACGAAGAGCTGTTGGGTCGCCAACTCTCACCGGGCGACCTGTCCGTCGAAGTCCTCGAAGGCTTGGCTTCAGCCCGCTCCGCCGGTCTCGTGTCCGCACTGCAGAAGAACGCCAACGAGTGGAACATCACACCGCAGGTGAGCTTCGCCATCGGTGACCCCGTCGAGACGGCTCTGGACGCACTGCGTGACTCGTGCCACGTCATCGTCGCTGGCTGCAACCGCAAGTCGGACACGCCGGGCGCGGCCAGCGCGCGACGGCTTGTGTTGCGCAGCGCGTTGCCTGTGCTGCTGGTCTAACGCAGCGGCATGGAGCGAGCGCAGCAACTCTGGGTCCTGGAAAGACCGCCCCCAAGGGGTCTTGCTGCAGCCTCTCGGGCTGCTGCCTTGTCGTGACGGTCCGCAAGCGCGTCTGAGACGTCGACCCGAGGTCGAACCGATGCCGACCCCGAAGTGACCTCCTATTCGGGAACGACTACTTTCGAACACTCAGTCACGCGCGACTCCCTGAGGCCGCCATCCCCGACCATGGACCATGGGTAACCCCTTGCACGCACTCCAACTTACCACCGCTCTATTGGGCTGCGCATTGCTCCCCGCCCAAACACTCTTAAGCGATCTGAACCGGGCTTCGGTGGATCCCGGCAGCGGGCCGGGACCTGCGATTGAATTGAACGGTGCGACTTACTTTGCCGCGACCGAAACCAATCTGGGGCGTGAACTCTTCCGCCTCGATCGTTTGGGCGGCGTGCCAACCCTCGTTGCTGATCTAGCACCTGGCCGAGCCAATTCATCGCCACGCCACTTCGTGGTCTCCGGTGGGCTGCTTTACTTCACCGCAGCTCCTGGGCTCTACTCCACAGACGGAACGGCTGCCGGAACGGTCCTGCTCAGCCCAGGCCTCTACAACCCTCAGCCGCATGCGGCAACTGCAAACGGCATCGCGTTTATCGTTCCCGGGGGCTTGGGCGGCACCACGCTGTGGTTCAGCGACGGAACACTTGCAGGCACGATTCCTATCCTTGCAAGCATGCCGGCCGGCTTCATTCCAACATCGAGCGCAACCATTGGTGGCGACGCTCTGTTCCTAGGAGTCTCCAGCCTTTCGCCGTGGCGGCACACGCTCGTGCGGACGGACGGAACCGCGCAAGGCTCCTCGGTCGTGTTCAGCCAATTCGGTGGTACCGTGGGGGAACTCGAAGCAATGGCCAACAATCGTGTGCTCGTGACTGGTCAGGACCTCAACGACTTGCCGACGGTGTTCGGCTCGGATGGGACTCTCCTCGGAACCCAAACGCTCATGCCCGGTGCACCCGGGGTCGGTTGGCGCATCTTGGGCCCCTTCGCGACCGGCGCCCTCCTCGCGCAGTTCGTCACCACCGGCCCCGGCACTGGCGTCACGCGGCTTTGGCGCACGGACGGAACGCCGGCGGGCACCGTGCCAGTGCAAGGCAACGAGGTGTTCGATCACATCCAAAGCGTCGGGATGATCGGCAACCAAGGTGTGTTCTCGGCGACCGGGCCCCTCTTCGGAACTGCCCTTTTTGCGACGGACGGGACGACTTATCGGCTCGTCAAGCGACTGGCCAGCACCGGCCACGCGTTCGTCGAAGTCGGTTCAGTTACGTTCTTCGCCGCTGCAGATCTGGCGGCACCAAACAACACCGAGCTTTGGGCCTCAGACGGCACGACTGCCGGGACCTTTCAGGTCGCGGACATCCGACCGGGCAACGGTCCCTCGAGACCCTTCCCGTTGCTCGCTGTGGGATCAGAGCTGCTCTTCAACGCAGACAACGGCGTGAACGGGCGCGAACTCTGGCGTAGCGACAGCACCGCGATGGGCACCACGCAGATCGCCGACTTGAGATCCACCCCGGGGAACCAGAGTTCGGATCCTGAGAACTTCTTGGAGGCGCTCGGACTGACGTGGTTCACGGCTGTCGATTCCGACGGATTGCAAACCCTATGGTCCACGGACGGTACGACCACAACGCAGCGAGACGAGTTGATCGCGCCGACACACAAAGAGATTGACCTGCTCGCGGAGGTTAGGAACCGATTGTTCGTCGCCCAGCGTGGCAGCGTCGAGTTCGAGCTGCGATCGACGGACGGTGTGACCGCCCAACCCGTCGCCCAAGGCCGAACGATCCGATCATCCGACGCGCACGAAGCAGCGCGCGAGGGTCGTTTGTTGTTCTTCACCGGGGACTTGTCGAATGGACACGAGCTTTGGGAAGCCGATGCGACGGGATCGCGTGTCCTCGCCAGCTTCCCGACGGTGCAGTTGGCAGGACAGCCGTATGCGCTTGGGCAAGACGTGCTGTTTACGGCAGTTGGTCCTTCCGGCGATGAAGAACTCTGGTCCATGTCCGCAGGCGGCCCGCTGCTGGACTTGACCCCGGTTGGCACCAGCTTCCCTCTCATCGCCGGCCGCATCGGCTCGCAGATGCTGTTCGTAGTGAGCGGTGGTGTTCACGGTTCTGAGATGTGGGCAACCGACGGCACCGCCGGCGGAACGCGGCTGCTCGTCGACATCTATCCCGGTGCACGGAACGGCGCTGGCCACCTCTTCACCCGACTCGACGACACGATCTACTTTGCCGCGGAGGAACCAGGCAGCGCGCGGACCATTTGGCAGACAAAAGGCACGTCCGCGTCGACGCGTCGAACCATCGATCTCACGCGCAGCACACCACTGAGTCGGGTGGACCACTTGTTTGCTCACGCAGGCAAAATCTACGTTTTCATGACGACATCCCCGCCGGGTCGCGAGTTGATTGCAGTGGACCTGCAGACTTTGCAAATCACGACCCTGATGACGGGAGCGCTCGATGAGCTCGGCAATCCCACAGCCCTTGGGAGCCGCCGTGTGCTCTTCACCGTGCGCAATCTGACGCAGAGCACGTTGTGGGAAACTGATGGCACAGTTGCAGGCACTCGCGCGCTCACCCCACCGACTCTCGACGTGCCCGCAGTCCCCGCACAGCTGCACGTGCGCCAAGACGGCACCGTCTTGTTCACCGCGGACGATGGCCTCACGGGTCGTGAGCCGTGGGTTCTCGATGCGGGAGCCATCGCGCAGGCGTTCATCGCCGGCGGGTGCGCGCAGTTTCTAAAACCAAGGTTGGTTGCAACGGACCCGGTGCTCGGCACAACCATGCAAGTCACGCTAATCGACGGGATGCCGAGCGCTGGCGGGTTGTTGTTCCTCGGGTTCCCAGGTCGGCTGAACCTGGGCTCGGGCTGCCAACTCGCCGTGAACCCAAGCTTGCCGATTGTCGGCCAACCGATCGCGGTCAGCCCGAACGGTCAGGGTAGTGCGGTGTTCCCGATCCCGAACGACACGAGTCTGAGCGGCCTCGACCTGCGGATGCAGGCACTGCTTGGTCCAAGTGGCATGCCGCAAGGTGGACCAGTGTTCGGCTATGACCTGACGAACGCTGTGGCATTGCGACTGGGACGGTAGCTCCGCCACCCCAACCGTATCTCGCGGAGCCTCTTGCGGACTGCCGGCCAATCACGATGCAGTCGCCACGCAGCGCACATCGGTCTCAAGATCCCGGCTGCAAGGCCTCTCAGCAAGTGTCGCTGCCCATCAGGCTGGAGGCTCTCGACCCACGGTGACCTCCCGGCCCGACCTGACTACACTCGACCGCCTCCTCACGCGTCCATTCCCCGGTCCCCCAATCCAAAGGGCCAAGTACCATGGGAACCCCCTTGAACGCAGCCACGCTCGTCGTGGCTATTCTCTTCGCCGCAGCACTCCCCGCCCAAGAGCTCCTAGCCGACCTCAACGAGGCTTCCGTTGATCCAGGAGGGAGACCGGAAAGCCCCATCGAATTCAACGGAGCGGTCTACTTCGCCGCAACGGACACGAGTCTCGGGCGCGAGCTATTCCGTCTCGATCGACTAAACGGCACACCATCCATTGTTGCGGACCTGGCGCCGGGTGCCGGCAGCTCTCTGCCGAGGCTGCTCGTAAGCAGCGGCGGGCTTCTGTACTTCCTGGCAACGGGAGGACTTTACGCGACAGATGGGACCGCATCTGGAACGGTCCTCGTTGGCCCAGGACTGATCAACTTTCAGCGACCAGCAGCGATCGCAAACGGCGTCGCATTTCTGGTTCCCAATGGTGCAAGCAGCACGCTGTGGACGAGTGACGGAACAGCCGCAGGAACAAACCCCGTCGCGGCGCCCTTGCCAGCCACGTTCATCTCTTTTTCGAACGCAAGCATCGGCGGCTCCGCGTTGTTCATGGGAATCTCAAGCAC
>CBESZZ010000185.1:0-7350 GCA_965534055.1 uncultured bacterium
TTCCATTCCATGGCTTGTCGCGCTGCGGTGATGGCCGGCGATCGCATGAACACCGCGGCGATCGAAGACCTGTTGCGCGAAGCCGCAACGTTGGAGCATCCTCATCACTGCCCGCATGGTCGTCCCACGACGTTGACGTTTGGATCCTCCGACCTCGAGCGCTACTTCCGACGGACGGTGTGATCGGAAGCTCGGCGCGTTGCCACGGCGTGCTTCGCTAGATTTGCAGTGGCATCTCGATCGCCATCACGAAGCGGTTAGGTGGTGGATTGCTACGCTGATTGGATGATTCATCGTTCGAGGCTTCAGCGTGTTTTCATTCCTGCAATCGGCGCACTGCTCTTCGCAGGGTCCGTCGCAACCCAGTCGTTCCCCGTCGGGTTCACAGACACCGTGTTCGCAAACACCACGGGCTCAGGGTCGGCCTCCATTCCGTGCCGTGTTTGGTATCCGGCATCGCAGGCCGGCATGAATACGCCGAGGGTGCCTTTGGCTGGAGGTCGGGCAGCGATCGTGTGGCTGCACGGGTTCTCGCAGATCGGCAGTTCATACGGGCCCTTGGGTGAGCATTTCGCTGCGGCTGGCTACATCGTCGTCGGCCACGAAACCGCTCGGTTCTCGCGCACAACTCAGGAGGCAGATGGAAGGGCGTTATTCACTTCCATCGGGCAGGCCAACGCGACCGTTGGCGGCCTCTTTGAAGGCGCGTTCGCAATGAATCGCATCGGAGTCGCGGGGCATTCCATGGGTGGAGGCAATACCGCTGAAGTGCTGTCGCAGAATCCGGGCTACCGCGCGGGGGTCGCGCTTGCGCCCGTTGCCGCCGCGGGTGCTGGAACCGTCGACGTTCCCATGCTCATCATTCACGGACAGGGCGATTTGATTGTGCCTTGGCAAACCGGTGGCCAGCCGCTTTATCAGGCGTTGCAGGCATCCAACCGGCGCGTGCTGTACCTCTTGAACTCGGATGCCGGCCACAACAACGTCACCGGAATCTTTCTGTTCAGCGCAGCGGATCGTGAAGTGTGGGATCGTTGCAGTCTCGTGAGTTTGGGCTTCTTCGACGCCGAACTGCGGAGGCAGACCGAAGGGTTGGAAGAAGTCGTGGGACTGGCGGGGCGTGCGGAGCCACGGTTGGTCTCGATCGACTCCACGGTTGCGGACCCTGCGCTATGGAGCATTGGCGCCCCGATGTTGGGCGGTAGCGTGCGATTCACGACGTGGGGTCAGCCCGGAGGAGCATTGCTGCTCGCCGCGTTGATGCCGGGAAGTTTGCAGACGTCGTTTGGCCTGCTCGAACTCGATCCTGGTTCGTTGTCGGTTCTGGCCTCAGGCACTGCGGGGCCCGATGGGCTCGATAGCCATTCGTTCCCGGTTCCGCCCGTTCCTGCCCTGGTGGGATTGTCGCTGTCGTTCCAGTCGCTCGCAGCGACGACAAGCATTCCGAAACTGAGCGGTTCAATCACAGTGACCGTCCTGCCGTAATGGTCAATGGGGGATCACGGTGCGCGACGCATTGGGGCGCCGCGGGGCTACGACTTCCGAGAGCTGCCGGCTGCGGGACCCGCGAGAGTTTTTCAAACTTTCTGGCGACCAACCTTCGAGCACTGGCCCGCGATCCATCCCGATTGCTCACGCACGTACTTCAATGTGCGCGTGTGTTCTGGAATGGATGACTTGCAAATGACGTCGCGTGTTTGCAATGTGGGGTTGTTCGGAGAAGGACACCGTCGAGGTGTCAAGATAGGCAACTAGCCGAGGCATCTCGCCTTCGCCGGATGTTCCACAATGGGGATTAAATCCCCATTGGGGATCCAATTTTGTGAAGGAGAATCTAATGAACAAGGCCAGAAGTCTGTCCTCTGTTTGCATCTCGAGCGCCGTTTTGTCTCTGATGTCTGTGCCTGCCTTGGCTCAGGAGCAGAAGGTGGAGCCGCAGCCGGTTGCTAAGTCGGCAGAGTTGCTCAAGGTGGGTCGTTCCACCGTGTTGTCTGCAACGTTTGATCGCAAAGATGTTCGCGAGTTGCGCACATTGACGATTAACCCCGAAGGCCGAGCCTTCGTATTGCGCGATGATGGCACCGGGTTTGACCGCGAAGCGGGCGATGGTGTCTTTGCGGGCGAAGTGGACGCCAATTTTGAGAGTGAACAACGCATCGCGGAGTCGCTCGTCGCGAACTCCCGCAACAAGGCTGCGAAGCTCGTGTTCAATGGGCGAACCCCGGCCTCGTCGGCGTCGCCTCTTCGCATTGATACAAACATCACCGCGACACGTATTCCGCTGATCGGCACGAGTTTCAGCGTGGACGTTGAACAGGATCATTCCCTGTTCATCACGGACCTCAACGTTGTTGAGGACTTCGATCTCGCCATCGATCCGTGCAACCCGCCCGCGCCCTCGCTTACCGATCCCAATCCCCTGGACTCGCACAAGTGGTCGTTTGGCCACTTGATGAGCGAGATGTCCGGTCCGATGGATGCTCGCGATTTCACGATGAACATGTTCATCAGCTGGACTGGTGACCAGACAATCAACGGCGACGTCGTCAATGAGCGCGACAACATCCTCACCAACGTCCTGAACGTCTGGCCGCGAGATAGCGACAACAAGCTTGATCTCCTGCGCTCACCGTTCGCCTTGAAGGCCATCGTGAACCGGATCGACCTACGCGACAACCCGACCTATGGCGGTGGTGGCGGAAACGCCGGTGAGGGTCGCTTCATCTTCGTCTTCGTTGACCCGAACAACTGCTCAATTGGACGATCGTTCACCGTGATTTTTGAGTACGGGATTCCGATCACCGGTTGCAACGCGATCAAGAACTGGGGTCAGCAGTGGGCTGACCTGAGCAGCTTGATTCTCGGCTCACCTGCGTACAACGATGCGCTGAAGGCCATCACCTGTCAGTTCACCGAAGCTGGAGCGAACCCGGACAAGCCCAACGGAAGCGCGATCAACCAGGTGCGGACGAATGAGATCTTTCTGGCTTCACCGTGGGAGCTGCGTGAGTTCCATCTTGCTGACGGTCTGCTGATCCCGAGTGTTACGGCTCTGACGCCTGCGGACTCGCACAACGGACTGCAGATGTTGGCGAACTTCATCAACACGGCATACACCGGGCCATGCCCAGACGACTCGCCGCCGAAGGCTGTGCCGTTCTTCGGTGATCCCCTGGATCCGAACTTCAGTGGCACGACGGCGTTCCTTGGTGGTGGGCCAAACGTTTCGTTCCCACCCTCGAACTTCGTGTGGAACGCCCCGGGAATTGTCGACACGACGTGCCGCTTCGTCATGTCGCTCAACACGTGCAATGGCTGCCACGGTGGTGAAACCGATACGTTCTTCACCCACATCACCACGGTGGGAATTGGTACGGAAACGACCCCGTCGGGCTTCTTGACCGGGATCAACGTGATCGATGATGTGGACGGAGTACCACACTCGTTCAACGATCTGCTCCGTCGCGAGATCGATCTGCAGAACCTGATCGACACCTCGTGCTTCGGCGGAATCCTGACGCGTCGCGCAGCGTTCACGCACTAGATAGCCAAGCTACGTGCGAGGCGTTCTGCTCGAGGGATGCACCAGAGGCTCGCGAGCGCGCACGCCTCGCATGGACCGGCCGTTCGGCCTTGCGAACGGCCGGTTTTTTTCGTTTGGCCGCGCGGTGTCGCGTGGACCGTCGATCGATCGCGGCATTCCTTGACGAGATACTCGAAGGTTTGGGCGTGGTGTCGATCGACTCACCGAGCCGCCGAACGTGGCGTGCAGCCACAGGGGGAAGTTGTCGGCCCCCCTGGGCTCAATCATCGCAGCTCTGGAGCCGCGGTCGCGCTCGGGGCGGAAGGTGCGCAGTCGGAGACCGCGCACACTGCCGCTACGGCGTCGTGCCGAAGGCCGCGAGGATGTCCGTGATCCGGAAAGCCTGAATGCGGTAGTTGCCCTGGTCGGCGATGACAACCAAGTCTTGGCCCGGCAGGATGGCGACACCATCGGCCGACAAGAACTGACCAGGCGCGCCGCCGACGCGGCCGAATCCGCCGATGAACGCGAAGTCCTCGTCATTGTCGAACAGATCGTCGCTACTCAGGTCGTGCACCAGGAAGCGACCGTTTGCTTCGTCGGACATGATGATCAGGTCGTTGACGATGTCGGTGTCGAGACCCTCGATGTCGTCGGCGAAGCGACCGTCCTGGGCGATTACACCGACCTGTCGTTCGCCAACATGCTCGTCCAGGTAGAGGCCCGTAGAAAGCACGAACACTTCGGCGCGCGATTCGTCTTCGCTGGATGCGTAGAGGCGATCACGGCCTTCATCGAGCGCCAAGGTCTCGGTCTTAGAAAGGCTGGACTCGCCGCCGTCCTGGGATTGGAGCGTCATTACGAAGTTCAATTGCGAGCCGTCGAACGTGAACTTGTGCACCATGTCGGTGCCTTGGTCGGCGATGTAGATGTTGTCGGCGCTGTCGATGGCCATGCCAGTCGGGTCGTCGAACAACGGATGCGTGAAGGATCCGATGACCGCGAGGGTCGTACCGTTGTAGACGTTGACCCGATCGCCGCCGCGGTCGACGACAAACATGCGGCCTTGGCTGTCGAGCTTGATTGCCTCTGGGCCACTCTTGCCGGAGGGTGCGTCGATGAACTGTCCGGGGCCGGAGCCGCTGCCGCCGATGGTGTCGACGAAGGTCCCGTCCGATCCGTACACCTGCACCCGTAGGTTGAACACATCGCCTGCCCACACGCGGCCTTGCGCGTCGAAGCCTAGTTCGTTGGGCTCATCGAATTGCGTGCCGGGGTTGGGGCCTTGGGTGCCGCCCGCAATCCAAATCGGCTGCACGATCGGCGCTTGCGGGATCGTGTATTCGGTCAGGATGTAGCTTCGGAACGCGCCGGGGCGGAGCTTGTGCACCGAGACGCGGTAGTTGCCGTCGTCGCCGATGTAGATCCGGTCACGCCGCTTGTCGACGAAGAACTCATCGGCGTTCTCCTGTTGCGTAGGGTCGAAGCCGCGCTCACCAAAGGCTGCCAGGAATCTGCCACGGGGCGAGAACGCCAGGAAGCGATCTCCGGATTCATCGCGGCCATAGACAATGCCCCAGCGATCGACAGCCACGCCTTCAACCTGCTCGCGGAACTGTTCGGGTCCTTCGCCTTGGCTACCGATGCTGTACAGCGGTTGACCGAAGAAGCTAATGGCTAGAATGCGACCGTTGTCCTTGTCGGCGACGTAGATGCGACCAGTCAGACTCATGTCGATCGCCTTGAAGTCGTCTACTTCGAGCCCGTCGAACATGTCCAGTTGGAGCGTGCCGTTGTCGGCGAACGAGGACACCTTGCCCGAGCCGTCGGGGCGCAATACGTCGATGCTGCCGTTCTTCTCCGCGACAATGATGCGCCCCAACGGGTCAACGATGACGTCCCGGGGACGCTCGTTGAAGTCGGTGAACGCCAACTGTTGCCACGCATGTCCTGGGCCGTGAAAACGACGCAAGATACGAACTTCCGGAGTGCGGCTGGTATCGCGGTCGATGAGGATGAGGCTCCTCGGTCCCCAGTTGGCGAAGCTGCGATCGACGGTCATCGCAAGCAGCTCACCGAGAGGACCGAGGCCTGCGGCCTCGATCGCGGCGCTGTCGATGATCTCGATCGCCTCACCGGTGGTTGTGTTGCTGGGATAGACCTTGACGAGGTTCTGCGCGTCGTCGATTACATGGATGCGACCTCGCCGATCGACTTTGACGGTGTCGGCGCCGCCGAGTTGGTTGGGACCGGGGCCGAAACCGCCGACCTGTAGTTCGGGGTCTTTGACGAATCGGCGCGAGCCAATGATCTGGACAAAGTCCTGGGTGTTGCCGGGTCCCTGTGGGAGGGCCGTCGGCGTGGCGGACATGGTGAGTGCAAGAATCGTGGCTAATGCCATATGTTTCTCCTTTCGAGGTTTAGAACCAGTCGCAATGAGCAACTTCCCGTGCGGTACAAGTTGCACCTAGAGACAAGGCTAGCCAACTCGGTGAGCCTCGTGTGAGAGCATTCGTGCAAGAACTGCAGAGGTGTCCCGGCATGCGCAGTTTCCAAAGGAGTGCGTTGCAACATGGACCTGTCGTTTGCCAGCGTTGATGCAACGCGCCCGCGATCAAGATTTGATTGCAACCTTGAACAGCGTTGTCCAGGCGCCGCCGTCGATGTGCCTTCCGATTTGCGCGGGAAGGCGCGGAGCGCGCAGTGTGCTCGAGCGCAACGTGGCACGGGGATGGTTTGCAGATGGTGGTGTGCATCATCAAGCCGCAGCGTTCTGAGCCATGCCCCGTGAACGATCCACATACTCTCATCGATACGCTCTGCCGTCGGTGCACCTTGGCGGCTTCCTGTACGCGATGTGCACGACAGACTTGCGCGCCGAAAGGCTGGAGCAGGGCTCGACCTCGCTTCGCATGAAGCGGCCATCCTGCCTTTCCAACCGCCGGTTTCCGCGATTTGGAATCGAGACCCCCCTGGCTACCTGCGGTTGCTTGTCGGGGTCACCCCCTTGACGCCACCCAATCGGCGGGGCACTCTCCGCGCTCCAAGCATCCAGAGTCCCGGGAGAGCATTTAGGTTCCCGGGCGGCAACCGAGTCCCTGCTTCACGCCGGGGCCGCGGTGCCGAGGCCACCCCGACGTGGGGTTCCGATGCGGGCGACGCCCTGTGCGATCGTCAAAAACTGTGCGCCGTGTGTGTGCACACCCCACGTCGCTCGGCCCCAGAAGTCTGCGCGTCGTTCCATGCGAAACGTTGGCTTCTAGCTCGGTGGTGCCGAACAAATGAGATTCGGTATGCGACCTGACACTGCAAACATCCCTGACTTCGCCGCCCTTTGTCCCTCGGCCGGAGCTGGCCGCAAGGACGGTGAGCCCCTTCTGACGCCCATCGTCCAGTCCACCACGTTCTGCCGCGAAGGCGTGGAGAGCGAGGCCCAACATCGCTACGGCAGGGAGTCAAATCCCACCGTTGCTGTGCTCGAAGAGGTCTTGGGCACCCTCGAGAATGCGCCTCCCGCCGTGTGCTTCGCGACGGGTTTGGCGGCGGAAGCTGCGCTCTTCTTCACGCTTCTGAAGCACGGTGATCGGTTGGTCTGTTCCCGTGCGCTGTATGGCGGCACGACCCGGCTGGCGGAACAGCTGCTGACGCAGCTGGGCATTCAGGTCGAGTTCACCGACACCTCGGATCTCGACGCATTGCAGCGAACCTTGCGTGGCGGAGCCGCGTTGTTGTTGCTGGAGACCCCCGCCAATCCGACGCTGGATCTCGTGGACCTACCTGCGGCGGTGCGGCTGGGACACGAGGCCGGAGCGCTCGTTGCGGTCGAC
>CBESZZ010000186.1:0-7333 GCA_965534055.1 uncultured bacterium
CAATGAACCCGGTGGACGAAGACGGTCGAGGTTCAGGCCGTCGTTGGATCCACGCGTCACCGTGCGTGCCACGGGGCGACCACCACCTCGCTGGGCCGTGACGTTGGGAAGTCCACTGCCAAGCTGCAGTGCTGAGACGGCATCGGTTCCGGTCGCTGGAGACTTGCCGCGGCCATCCGTGGAAGCACCGCGATCCGCGGTCCCTGCACGCACAGATGGACGCGGAGTCGCCGCCGCCAACCCGGCACCCGGCGTGGCCTGTGGGCGCGGTCTACCCGAGCTGGGCGCCAGGCTCGTCGTGGGGCGACGCGGGGCCGCGGCCAAGTCCGCGTTCAAACCGCCAGCGCGCTTGGGGGCGGCGACAGGCCGCCCACGCGGAACCGCGCCCGTCATGCCTCGACCCGTGGCTCGACTCGGACGTGCGGCACGGCCCATGCCCCGCTGCGGTCCGGGTGCTGCCCTGGCGACATCAGCGAGAGGACGTGGGGCCAGTCGCGAACCCGAACTCTCGGGGGTCTCGTTGCGGCGATTCGCCTCACCTGGCGAGCTCGCCCGATCGCGCATCGCCGCGGTCAAACCCGCGGATTTCGTCGGTGCAATGGCAGCCCCACCGCGACGAGTGGCCGACGGCAACGCGCGGCGTCCCGCTGCGGCTGCGAGCTCACTGCCCACAGCGCGTGATGGAGCCGGGGTGGAAGCGTCCGTGGCGTTCGCCGCTCGTGCGGTTCGTGCCTGCGATCCAGCCTTGGGCGCCTGCGGTGCGTTCGCTCCCGTGGCGGGAGTTCCGGACGCAACGATGGGATTCGCTCGGGGGGTATCCGCACCTGAACGCGGCGCGGTCAGGGTTGGTTGATCCGCAAGCGCCGCCGCAGAGGCCGCGGTCGCTTTGGCGACGGCAGCGGTTCCCTGCTGACGCACAGCCTGCCCAGCTTCCATGTTGGTTCGCGCCGCTGCTGGCAGCGCGTCTTGATCGCTTGGGGCGAGTGGCTTCGCAGACGCCACTTCGCGGGACGCGCCTGAAGACGCCGCCCGTTCCGTCTCTTTCGCCACTGCATCGCGAGTCGGTGCCGCGCCTTCGACTACTTGCCCAACCAAATCGGAGTTGGGCTCAGCCTCCGTGCCCCGCGTCGCCGGGTCGACCTGCGGTGCATCGTCGACGGCGACCGAATCCGCAAGCGCAGCTTGCTCGCTTGGCTCGAACTCTCGCGCAGGTCGTGCGCTCGGCCCAACCGGCACCTCGACGTTGGTGTCCGTAACCACTTGCGAAGCGGTGGGCGACTCAGCCTGCATTCGATTCGCAGTGCGCACTTCACCCCCTAGCGCGACATCGCGCGGATTGGCCTCCACCGGCACCGCCCGCGACGTCGATGGCGACGTGGTGTTCGCGGCCAAGGCCGCAGCCGCGTCGAACCCCGTATTGGTTGGTTCCACGGGAGCTGGCGCATCCTGGGGCGCGACGGCGTCAGCGGTCAGTTCACGGGCTTCCACCTCACGATCTGCGCGCACCGCGTCCGTGACGGAACGCGCCTCCTCTGAGGTTGGCGCGGTCGGCAGATTCTCGGCATCGGCATGCAGATCAGCACGCGCAAGCGGCGAAACTTCGGTGCGGCGCTCAGCCTCGGCTTGGGCTTCCCGCGTAGCTTCGGCTTCTTCAACCCTCGCAGCGTCGACACTCGCGGCCGCGTCGTCACCGGTATTGGTTGGCTGCACCTCCGCAGCGTCGCTCATTTCAGCCGCTTCAGCTTCGGCCAACGCCTCGTCCATTTCCGCAGCGCGGTCCGCTCTTGTCGCGGACTCCACGGGCAACGGTTCCGCCGCTGCATCGCGCACGGGAGTCCGCACCTCAGCTTCTGGCGAGGCGGCCTTGGCCGCTTCCGCAAGGTCGCGCTTCGTGACGTCGAAGCGCGCCTGCTGCGAAAGATCCTGTCGTCGACCTTGGGCCTCCGCACCACCGCCAGCGGCTGAATCAAACGCGGACAAATCCACGAGATCGACCGCAATTGCGCCGTCGTCCGAACCCAATTCATCTGCAAATGTCCTCACGATTTCGACGCGAGAGACCCAGAACAGAATCAGCAGGTGCAGTAACAGCGACAGCAAGATGCACTGCGTGACCAAGTCGAGTGAACCGATCGAGCGGCCCAGGTAGAGCAACAGCAGCAGCAGCGCGAACAGAGCGATGAGCAAGCCCAACACCAATTCGAGCGAAGCTTGCCCCGCGCGCCACGGATAGAGATCCTCAGGACTCGACCGATACAGCAACGTCGAGGGCGGAGTCTCGCTCGACGGGGCCAACAAGTTCGGTCGCGCAAAGAAGAGATAGCCACCTTCCGCGTCGGGAACCGGTGCGGAGAGTCTCGCCCAAGACTGCGACGCCTCGGCTTTGCTCTGGCCAACAATCAGGCGGACGAATCGAAACCACGAATCGTCCCGTGAAGCGGAACCGGGCAGCGGCGCAGGCTCAGACCAGGTCGTGATGCTCGGCGCACCCGCACCATCCGTCGTGCGCAATCGTTCGGTGCGCACGATCTCCAACCGCGCTTCGCCGTCGGGCTGGTGCTCGCGGACGAAGACCACTCCGACACCGTCGTTGGTCCACGCAGGAGCGGCATCATGCGGAGTGCTTTCCCCGCCCTGCATCGCGCGTACACGGTCTTCCCATTGCTCACTCCAAAGCGGCATGGCCGGCTCCAGCAGTGGCAGATCGGCGATGATGAGCGTGCCATTCGCGCCATCCTGCAGCTCAGGATCGGAACGCACACAGCAAAGGGCACCGCCGTCCGACGCAACCGATGGGTCACGCTCGTGAAGGTCAGAGTTGATCTCACTACCCAACAACTCGGGTGCTTCGTAGCCACCAAAGCGCACCGTGGCGCGGTAGAGGTCCATCCCTCCAAATCCACCAGGTCGGTCGGAAGCGAACCAGAGCGTGCCGTCCGCGCCAACCCAAGGCGACGTTTCGGCGTGCGCCGTGTTCACGTCAAACAGCGGAACTGCGGCGCTTCCAGGCACACGTGGATCGAACAGGAACAGATCAGTCGAGGCTTCGGTACCATCCACGGTCTGCGCGAACACGATCTTGCCGTCGGGCAACACCGCAGGCCGGCCATGTGCGATACCTGGCACTTGACCGATGGGCATGGGCGATAGGTACACCCGGGCCGTCGCGTCTCGCAGTTGCTGCGAAGAACGGACCTGATCGCCGTCGGTGTAATAGACCGGCCGCCCCAACCGCAGGCCGATCCAAAGCGAGAGAACCACGCCCAAACCAAGCCAGGACAGGGCAATGAGCACCCTACGAGTCCGCTCCTTCATCCTCATTCTCCGCCCCTCGTGTTCCCGTTGCGGGTCGGCTTCGCGCCGAACGCGATTCGCAGTTTGGCTTCTCGACACGCGTCGATGATTTGCGTGATCACTCCGTGACGCGCCTGTTCGTCACCCCGAATCAGCACCCGTTGTTCTGCGTCGCGCGCAGCCGCTGCTTTCAGCTTCTGACGCATCGCGACAAGCGAAACTTCGCGGCCGTCCATCGTCACCACACCGCTCGAGGCCACGTGCACCACGAGGGTTCGCGGAGCCTTCGACTTCGTGCCTGTGCTGGCTTCCGGCAGGTTGAGCTGCATCTCCGTCTCGTCCTTGGCGAACGTCGTGGATGCGAGAAAGAACACGAGCAACAAGAACACCACATCGATGAGTGGTGTCAGGTTGAGCACGCCCTCGTCTTCTTCGGAGGAATCAAGCCGCACGAGGCTTCTCCTCGCGCTCACCCGCCAGGAGTTCCACGGCTGGAGCGACGGTGTCGTCGACATGCAGAATCAGTCGCCGCACTTTGCCTTGCAGCCAAGCGGCAATCAGCATCGCCGGGATCGCCACCGCCAGGCCAGCGATCGTCGTGGTCAATGCGGTCTCGATTCCAGCGGCGAGATTCTCAGGCTTGCCCAAACCCGCGCGCACAACCCGGTGGAACGCTTCGGCAATGCCCACCACCGTGCCGAGCAGCCCCAGCAACGGCGCCACGTTGGCCATCAGAGTGATGGGGCGAATCCCCGCCCGCAGTCGATCCGCTTCCTTGTGCGCCTGATCTTCCATGGCGCTCTCCACTTCGGCCACGCGCAGTCCGCGTCGACGCAGACCGGCGGCGAGAATCCGGCCGCCCGCGGTCTCTGCAACATCGCCTTCTTGCACCCTCGTTGCCGCATCGTCAAAGCGCCCGTCGCGCATGGACTCCACGACTTCCGTGAGCCCAGGAGGAGACACGCGGGCTTTGCGCAGCGCGAGCAAGCGCTCGATCGCGAACGCGACCACGACCACGGACGCCGCAGCGATGACGTACATGATCGGTCCGCCCGAGGCGAAGAACTCGCCAAACGTCGTGACCGAAACGGTGCCGGACGCAGCTTCATCCTGGGCTCCGGGTTCTTGCATGAAGATGTCCCGGGCCAAGGAAAATGCGGCGAGGTCGAGCGAAGCGAAGTGAGTCATCGGAGTGCGAGGGAGAGAATCGTGTGAGGGGCGGTTCGCGCGTCGACCGCGACTTAGCGAACGTCTAGGAGGTCCGCGCGGGCGCATGCATCAGCTGGTCAGTTGTCGAGACGCGAGCGCGCCTGCTCTGCCTCCGACGAGTCGCCGTGTTTCTCGACGAGTTCGCGGAAGAAACGCATGGCCTTCTCAGGCTTGTCGAGAGCGGCGTAGCAAAGTCCTGCCTCCAGCAGTCCGCGCCGCACCCAGCCAGCATCGCCATACAAGATCGGCAGTTTGACGAACGCATCCGCCGCAGCCTGAAGGTTGCCAGCACTGCGACGACACTCACCGATGCGGAACTGCGCCTCCGCCCCTACCGGACCGATCGAAGCGGTCTCCGCGCGGGCGAGTGATACTTCTGCTTCCGCGAACCGACCGCGCTGCTGTTCCGCACGTCCGAGCCAGAGCAACGCGCGTGCACGGTCTGCGCGCTCCACCGCACTTTCCTCGCTCTCTGCAACGTCGTGGCGACGCAGCCACTCCTCGAGCATCGCAGCGGACTCGTCATTCTCACCTAGCTCCACTGCAGCCTCCCCGCGACGCAAGCGTGCGGCCTGACCGCGCTCATGTTCGGGCTCGGCATCAAGCAGTGCGCGCAGAGGCTCCAAGGCACCCGCCATGTTGCCCATCCGGGAGCGGGTCTCGCCCAGCAGATAGCGGGCTTCGTTCTGTAGCGGATCGCCGTCCAGGCCCGCAATCTCCTGGAACGCCTCCTGCGCCGACTCAAGCATCAATCGAGCCTGCTCCGACTCACGCTCCGTCCGCTCTGATGCAGACGCTGTCGAATCCTGCAACGCCGTGCCAGCGGTCAGCGCGGCGAAGCCATAGCGATAGAACGCGCGAGCGCGGAAGGAACCTTGCACCGCTCCGAGCTCTTCACCCGCCGCATTCAGCGTCGCGCGACTGACGGGTTGAGGATCTTCACCTTCTTCGGACCGGTTGCTCTCGAGAATGGCAACACCTGTGTGATAGCGCGCTTCACCGGCGAGCTCTGGGTCGTCGGTCAACTCCGGCAAACGCGCGAAGGCCTTGAGCCCTTCTTCATTTCGGCCAGCACGACGAAGCGCCCATGCAAACTCGTAGCAAGCACGACCGCGACGGTCGAACTCCTCGTCATCTACCAGTGGCGCGAGTGTCGAGATGGCGCGGGGCAAGTCGTCGCCGTAGGACAACGCAACACCCATCGCGTAGCGCATGCTCCGCTTGCGCGCGGGCGCGACGTCCTCGCACTCGTTGAAGAACCGTTCCGCGGCAGCCACAGCTTCCGACCACGCTTCGGCCCGGTGATGCAACGCACTCTGCAGTTCGAGAAGACTCGCGCGCCGTGCCGGATCCAGTCCAGGATGGTTCAGCCCCGCTTGAATGCGATCCAGGCTCGCGGCGTCATCGCCCAGCTCAAACGCGCACCAAGCAGCACCTTCAAGTGCCTTCGTCCCCGCGGCTTCTTGGTTGCCGGCAAGACCGGCGAACAAAGCCTGTGCGCCTTCGAAGTCGCCCTTAGCAAACAAGACTTCCGCCTGCTCCAGACGGTCGGCGCTGGCTTGGCCCTCATCTCCAGTGCGGCCGGCCGCAGCAGCGGCGCGGCCAAGGCGCTCTGCCGCCGCGTCCAGCTCTTCGCGAGATTGCAGCACACGGGCAGCAACTCGCTCCGTCCGGGCGAGGAACTGACTGTCCGCGTAATTCGCAGCAAACCGATCACTCAGCGCAAGCGCACTGTCCGCGTCGCCCGACTCGAACGCAGCGAGCGCCGCCATCGACAGGCTTTCTTCGCGAATGACTGCCGGCGCGTTTTCCGCGGACGCCAACGATTCGAACCGCACTTTCGCGTCTGCGGCCTTGCTGGCCAGGTAGGCGCTCCAGGCAGCTTTGAACGGTGCCTTGTGGGCTAGATCATCTTCGCCCTCGCCCACCGCGTCGAACGCCCGCACCGCGGCTTCGAAACGCTCCTCGGCAAAGAGGTTCTCACCCACAGCGAACCGCGCGTTGCGGGCCAGCCGGTGTTTGGGCAAGACGGCAAGCAGCTGCTCGGCAAGCTCGCGTGACGAGACGAATTCACCGAGGCGGTGCCGCGCCAAGCACGCTCCGTAGAGCGCATCACCACGCAAAGAGTCGGTGAGCACCGATGCGGCCTCACCTTCGCTCGCTCCGCCCAACGCGAGGACGGCGTCGTAGTTCGCTTTGGCGTTGGCCCAATCTTCAAGAGCCGTGCTCGCTTCGCCCAGCGCGAGCGTCAGGCGCGCCTGCGCAGCGCGATCGCTTCCGGCGCGGGTCAGAGCATTCGCGAGATCTTCCCGCGAGGCCTCGAAGCGTCCGTCCGCGAGGCGAGCCAATCCACGAACCTCCAAGGCTGGGGCAGGATCGAAAGCGGAAGCCGTCGACTCCTCGCCTTCGGGGTTGCTGCCATTCCCGTTCGGACTCGCCGGGGTCGAGCCCGCTTCATCGAGCAAAGGATCGAGCACGGTGATCGCTTCCGCCATCTCGCCTCGCTTGTAGAGCAAGCGGCCGACTTCCAACCGCGCCTGCGTCGCAAGCTCGGGACGACCATCCGCCATCACTTCGCGGAACCCGGCCAACGCACGCTCGGTGTCGTCAAGACTCAGCGCACACCACGCCAGTCCCAAGCGCGCGTCGTCGCGGAAGCCTTTGGCTCCATCCGTCGCGAGCACCGCAGCAAAATCTTTCGCTGCCTCTTGGGGTTGCTCTGCGCGAAGCAACGCATCGCCCGCCAAGTAGTGGCACTCCGCTTCGGCTTCAGCCGGAGCATCGTTGGCGCTGAGATCCGCAACGTCAGCCGCGGCGCGGAAACGCGCGG
>CBESZZ010000187.1:0-7323 GCA_965534055.1 uncultured bacterium
ATCGAACGCTCGGCGGAGTGCCGGGCAGCGCGTGCGGCGGACCCGCGGCGGGGCCGCGGCCGGGGGCCCACGACCCCACAGGCGGGCAGCGACGAGGCCGAGGAGAATTGCTGACGCGGTATGATGTCCACAGCGGGAGAAAGGCACAAGATGCACACGATTTATTGAGACGGGGGGGGGTACCAATGAGGCGCGACGATGACGCAGTTGAGGGGTTTGATCTGGCAGAACGCGCTTTCGAGCTGCCTTTGACTGAACGGGAGGCCTATGTGCGCCGCGAGTCTGCGGGCGACGCGTCACTATGCAAACGGGCGTTGAGGCTGCTGCGCGATGCCGAACTGGAGTTGCAAGCCGATGCTGACGCGGATGAGCTCGAACTTGAGTCTTCGCCGCCGGAGCCCATCCGGCTCGTGACATCGACGGTGACCGCGGAGCTCCTAAGTCGCCTCGGGGGCTGGGAGACGCTGGACACCGCTCGCTATGAAGTTCACGACACACTGGGTGTTGGCGGTATGGGCCAGGTGATTCGGGTGGAAGACAACTGTCTTCGGCGCAGCCTCGCCATGAAGACTCCGCACGTTGGTCCGCTGCGCACGGAGGAGGAACGGCAGCGGGCTAGTCTGCTACTCGGTCGCTTCCTCGAAGAAGCTCAGGTGACGAGCCAACTCGACCATCCGGGAGTTGTTCCGGTGCACGATCTTGGCCTCGACTCCTCGGGGCAGCCGTACTTCTTGATGCGCCGCGTGCGCGGCGAAAGCGCCAGCAGCGCGTTTGAAAAGGCGCGAGAGGGGCGTGACGGGTGGACTCTGACGCGCGCACTCGAAGTCGTGCTGAAAGTCTGCGATACCGTCGCATACGCGCACGAAAAGGGTGTGCTGCACCGTGATCTGAAACCCGACAATATCCAGGTCGGCTCCTTCGGCGAGGTCTACGTGATGGACTGGGGGTTGGCCAAGATCGTGGGCCAGCCGGATCGCCACGATCTCCAAGTGGCGAGCGAGCCTGCCATCATCTCGACGCGTGAGTTGGACGCAAAGGCCAACCCAGAGTCTTCGGTGGTGACGATCGATGGCAAAGCCATTGGCACAGTATTCTACATGGCCCCCGAGCAGGCGTTGAGCGCGGGCGTGGATCACCGCACGGACATCTACGCGATTGGCGCGACGTTGTACGAGCTGCTGTCAGGGAAACCTCCGTACTACCATGCGGATTCGTGGCCGGCCGACGTGTTGGAGGAGGTTCGTAAGGGCCCGCCGGTGCGTATCGAGAGTCTCGTCGCGGGGGTGGCCTCGGAACTGGTTGCGATCGTGGAGAAGGCGATGCATCGAGATCCTGAGCAGCGCTACGCAAGGGTTGTTGACCTCGCGGCGGACGTTCGTGCGTTCGTGGACGGGCGCGTGGTGAAGGCGTATCGGACTGGCTCGTTTGTGGAGCTACGGATGTGGGTGCGGCGCAACAAGCTGCTCGCCGCCAGTCTCGCGGCGGTGATGGTGAGCTTGGCTGCGGGAGGGGCGATCGCTGCGTGGTACGCGGACCGCCTGGGCGTGAGGGTGCGCGAATTCGATCAAGTGTCGGCTGTGGTGGAGTACGATCGCTCGGTTGAGGATGAACGTGAGCTATATCCTGCACGACCACGCACGATCGCAGCGATGCAACAGTGGTTGAGTCGTTGTAGCGAATTGTTGCGCATGCGGCCCGAGATCCAGCGCACGATCGATGGCATCGGAAAGGATGTGCCGGATCGGCCGCGGCAGTTCCTGCGCGACGAGCTTGTGGAACTGATCGGCAAACTCGGTCGGCTAGATGTGATGCAGCGAGCCGCGGTCGAGCATCGCATCGCTTGGGCGCAGCAGATCGAGAGAGCGTCGCTGCATCATCCCAACTCGATGATCTCGTGGGGCGACGTGCGGTCGCAGATCGGCAAGAGTCCGAACTATCAGGGCCTATCGATCGAGTTGCGCGATGAGGATGTCGTTGGATTGGTGCCGCTCGGTAGGAATCCAAAGACCGGCTACTTCGAGTTCTACCATCTGCGCAGCGCGTGCGTTGGGGCGACGGGTCCCGGATCGGTCGCGATTCCGCAGCGTGGGGAAGATGGGTTCATCCAGGTTGTCGCCGATACGGGAATTGTGTTTGTGCTGCTGCCGGGTGGCGTCGTGACGCTTGGTTCCCAAGGCGACGATGAAAATGCGGCGTTCTTTGACTCCGAGCGAAACCCCGACGAGCAGTTGCATCAAGTCGATCTGGCGCCCTTCTTCCTCGCGCAGCATGAGCTGACGCAGGGGCAATGTGCGCGACTCTGGACTGTCTACGAGCCGGAGAGACACGAGAATCAGTATGCGGCGGGTGACGATGACTACATCGATGGAACGATTTCGCCGGCTCACCCCGTGGACACAATTGGCTGGGAGGTGTGCGACTTGATGTTTTCGCGTCACGCGCTTGTTCTGCCCACCGAGGCCCAATGGGAGTATGGCTGCCGGGGCGGGACGTCGACTCCATGGCAGGTCAAGAAGTCGGCGTTGAAGGACTCTGCGAACCTTGCCGACATGACCGCAGAAAAATGGCTTAGACCTGTCGAGCAGTGGTCCGATGGCCATGTCGTCATCGCAGCGGTTGGCTCGTTTCGGTCGAATACCTTCGGCTTATTCGATATGCATGGCAACGTCGTCGAATGGTGTCGAGACTTGTATTCTGAATATGGCACTGAGAAGGCTGGGGATGGTCTGCGTGCTGACGAGGATTCCGATGAGACTACGCGCAGCTACCGTGGGGGATACTCCAGCGGGATGGCGGATAAGGCTCGATCAGCCTATCGCGGCCACATGGAACCCACGCTACCCGTGATCTTCAGCGGCGTCCGTGCCGCTAGGTCTCTGACGCCGCAATAACAGTCGGCGTCTACGGTGTGGATCGTTGCCGCTCCGCCAGAACACATCCGTGTCGACACCGACACCGCTTGCAGTCTGCCAGAAAGGCGTATCAGTCGGATGAAGCGTTCGACCTTGCTGTTGATGCGAAGTCGGTGGGCCCGGATTTTGTGGGATGAACGCGTCGAACCTGACTGGCTTCTGAGTCGCCGCCGTGGTCTCTCATTGATTGCGGCCCGCACACCGAAGTCGGCGAAGCGCGCGGCTGCTCTTCGGGTGAGCTTGGTTGCGTAGTTGCCGTTTCGTGAGAGATATACCTCGACGCACCCAACACCTCTGTGATCGTTGACGCACTAGTGGGCAATCGATCAGTCGAAGTTTGTTTTGAATTAGATGAAACGGTTGCCATGCAGCCGCTCGCCCTCGACTTCGCACTCGGCAAGTGCCACTGAGAGCAAAGTTGCGCGCGTGCGAAGGGGCGAGAGAGCCCTTAATCAACCGAAATCGCGCTTGCGGATGGTTTGCCGGAAGTGCACATGACATTTCTCTTCGGCGAGGTCCAAGTGCAGAGGCAACGACTGTTCGCGCTGCATCCAGATGGATCGCGCGACATCGACCGAACCGTGGCTCGCACGTCTGAGCTCAACGTGCGAGAGATTATCACCCACCGTCATTGAGAGAGGCAACGAAGACAGCTCAACACAATTGAAACGCTCGCAGAGGTTCGTGCCTCCGCGGTTGTGGTTGCTCGTCGCGCACGTTGCGCGGCGAGTTTCAGCCATACCTCGGTGTAAACATGAAACTCAACAATTCTATGCTTGCTGCTCGCAGCAACGGCATCTCTTTCTGCAGCGAGGGCGCGACGATCGCCCTCGACTCGGCGACGTCTTCTTGGAAGAGTCGTTTCACGCTTCGCTCTTTGGTGCGGCGGCCGGCATCGACCGGTCGTGCACGTTCTAGCCGCGTTGGTTTTGCTTCGCTGCTGGCGCCTGCACTCCTGGCAATTCCCGCGTTGCCCGCCCAGGACCAGAACCAGATCCTGATCAACGTTCAGGGCGAGTATGGCGGCACCGTGATCATGCAGCGGTTCGATGTGAACGCAGTTGGGGTGAGTCCCTTGCTCTCTTCCACTCAGCTGAATGCAATCCCGACGACGCACCGAGTCCGCGGGATCACTCCTATCGACGGCAGTGGAACCATTCTTTCCAAGGTGATCATCTACACCGAGGAGAGCAGCGGTAACTCTCACCTTTGGAAGGTCGACTTCGTCATGGGAACGGCTGCAATCGGAACCTCGCCGCTCCTATGGGGTGCTGGTTTTGGTGCGATTCGACCAGCTGACATGGTCGGTTTCGCGAGAACGCCACACGCCCTAGCCGGTGTGCTGGGCTTCTCCCCGACGGACGCTTGGCACCTGACTGTTACCGCGGATGGCGACCTGTTCGGGCCAGCGCTGGAGGATCTGGGTCCCTTGCCGTTCGGGCCAGTGTCCACCCCGGGTAGCGGAACTCTCCCGTTGCCAGGTCCTTGCACCGGAGTTACTCGGCACAACGACCATTGGTTTGCTGTTTCAGGTGCCGATGTTCTGAGGCTCAATAAAGGTAGTGTGGGAAGCGGGAGTAACCTGTTGCCGCCTGCTACCAATGTCGTACTAGAATCCTGGATCATTCCGGTGACTGGGCAGGTGCTTGGCTTTACCTTGTCCGACGATGGCTACTTCTACGCCTTGGTCAATCGTGTCTCGGATTCGAACGAGCAGACGACCGGCTATGTCGAGCTGGTACGATCCATTGAGCCCGTCGATGCCTATACCGGGGCATTGGAGCTCCAGAGTATTGGGACTCACATCGAAGACTGGAACAACGGCGGTGCGGACCCGCTTCTCTTCCCACCCGCAAACCTCGCGTTCGGGGTTGCACCATTCGATGGCTAGTGGAAATGCCGTCGACAGCATGATCAATCACTTCATGATTCGCTGCGCGCACGGTGGCTGATGAACTGCCCGGCTTCGTCAGGGAGCCGGGCAAACTGATTGAGATTGCGCGGGGCTCGTTTCGCCATGATGACGGAGTCCTTAGGAAGCGGATGTGCTAGCTTGCGCAGTCACGGCCCCGGTGGGGAATGCGCCGGCTGCACATCTTGTTTCGACGCGAAGGATGGATGGTCCATCGCAAGGGAGCCGAGAGCCTGTACCGCGAAGAGGCCTTCCAGGTGCGCGTCAAGGGACAGAAGAGATTCGTCCTGCCCCAAGTCCACGGCAGAAAAGCGGAGGGCGCCAGTCACGCGAAGCCCGTTGGACGCCGTGACCGACTACGGACCGCGGAGAATCTGCTTTCGTGACAAGCAGGACAAAGCGGGCTGCCCGCGGACCCAATCCATTCGCCCATGCATTGGCCGTGTAGCAACGTGAGGTCGTGCGTCTTGGGAATCTGCGATTTCTTGGGTTTGGATGAGGTGATTCACGATCGGCAGCAGGGGTAGTCATCGGTCCGCGGCAAATGCGCCAGGGCACTCTTCCCAAACAACCGCAACTAAAGAACCCGCAGTCTGCGATTGTCGCAGCAGCTGCGCGCTCGATGCTCCCATGACGTTCTCGCCCGCACTGCCTCCTTGGGGTGTCTTGCGTGGGGCACTCCACGCCCACGATGAAATGTGCGAGATCGTGATGATGGGCACCCGTGCGCTCCGACCCGCACATGCCCTGGCAGCCGAAATGCGCCACCACGTGATGGAGAGTGGCCAGGTGCTCGGCATGCCGGCGGGCTCGATCGATAGGCACTCGATCGATTGGCAGTCGTCGCGAGCGTTCGACCGGCTACGGCCAAGGGCTTGGTTCGGGCGAGCACCGACTGATGCAAAACGAACTCGCCGAACCGTGCCCGCACCGAACAAAAATCCGAGAGTCGATTCACGGTCGTATCCCACCTTGACGGTGACCACCGCAACGACACGCCATACCCCGCTGAAGTTTTGGGAACACGCCCAGGGTCGTGATCCATCCAAGACGCAGGGAGATCGCGACGCATTCCCGTCGTTAGGAATCGTTGTCCCAAGCGTGTCTGCAAACCTCGCCGGAGAACTACAATGACCAACGGGCCCTTTGAAAGCGATCTCGCACTGTGGGCGCGCGCCGCAGCAGGAGAAGCATCCGCGGTGGAAGCGGTGATGAAGTTAGCTGCTGAGATTGTGCGAACGCGGGCTCGCGGATTCTCGGCCGACGACGTCGACGAACTGACAAGCCGACTCCAGCAATGCGTGATGACGCGCCTTCACAACAAGGAGGCCAAAGTCGTGCGTAGCAGTCTGCGGGGTTGGTTGTCCGCGTGGCTTTGTTCTGTCCGCAAGGACCTGCTGCGCCATCGGCGTCGGCATCGTTGCGAGACCCTGAGTGAGCAAACCGCCGGTCGTGGGCCAACTCCGAGTCACGCAGCGGAGCTCAAAGAGTTGCAGGCCGCGGTGGACAAGTGCCTCGGCAAGATGCCCGAGAAGCACCGTGACGCCATCCTCGCGCGCCATGGCCAAGTGTTGTCGGCTTCGACGCCTGCACCGACCGTGCGAAACCGCAATCCAACCACGCTTCGCGTCTGGGTCATGCGCGGCCTGCTTTCGCTTCGCGAATGCATGAAGCGTCGAGGCTTCGCCCATGTCTGAGTCACCGCTTACGCCCGCCGATGAGGGACTGATCGTCGCCTACGTCGACGACGAACTCTCCGCCGAGGAGCTAGCCCAGTTCGAGGCGAGGTTGGCGGAAGAACCCGAACTCGAGTCGGCTGTGCATGCGCTCCTGGATGCCGACGAATTCGGATTGCGGCTCGGGCAGCGCGGCATGCTGAGCCAAAAGGCGCCACCGCTGGGTCGCCGCCGAATCGTGCCGTGGGTTGTGGGGGCGTTGGGTGCGGCGGCGGCCTTAGTCATCGCAGTGAATTGGTGGTCAGTCGCAGAGCCCCACGCGGTTGTGAAGGTGACCGACCTAGCTGCGGGCGCGACGCGCGGGGGCTCCGACCCCAGTCTGAAGTTTCGCGTTCACGTGATGGCCAACGAACCTTGCTACATGCTCGTGGTCACGGTTTGTTCGCCTACATCGGACGGGGTCGATGTGGTAATTCGACACCCGCAGCAGCGGGATCCATTCAGTCCTGACAATCCCAACTGGCCGAATGATCCGTTCCCCATCGGACAAGAAGTGGAGCTGCCCGCCCCGCTGAAAGATGGCTCGTCGATGGTGCCGTTCTCGATCGCCGACCGCGGGTTGCTCCTCACCTGTTCCAAGGTTGACGGGCCGTTCGACGAAGCCGCGATCGAGCAATTGATTGCCGATCTCCAAAGCGCCAGCGCTGGATTGAGCGCCAGTCTGCGGTTGGCTGTCGGAGATGCGGACCGCGCAGCGCACGTGCGGCGCGTCGAAGAAGCGGCGCGTCGTGCAAAGGAACAGGCTGTATCAGAGGTTCTGCCT
>CBESZZ010000188.1:0-7316 GCA_965534055.1 uncultured bacterium
CTGGCGGAAGGTGAACTGATGGCGTTCGGCCTCACCGAAGTGCGCATCGGCGTCAACGCGAAGAAGGTTCGGGCTTACGTCACCGAAGACCCAGCGACCGGGGGATTTCGACTGCACGCAGCCGGGGACCGCAACAAACTGTGGATCACGAACGCGACACATGGCGCGCTGGTCGCTTTGGTTGCACGCATCGGTGAAACAGGCAAGCGAGTCGGGTTGTTCATTGCACGGTTGCCAGACCAAGACGTCACGGCGAGCGACGGCAAGGACTACACGTTCTCCTGCACCCCGTCCGGAACCGAAGCCTTCTACGCGAACCACAACAGCCGCATCCATCTTGACAACTTCCCCATCCCGAAGAACGGCCAGATTGAAGCCGACGGGGTGGAAGTGCTGTTCTATTGCCTGCGAATGGGTCGCTGCATGCTGGCGGCGATGTCGGCGGGCTACCAACGGATGTTCGCAACGGACGCCGCGAACTACGCCATTCGACGCATCGGTGTCGGCGGACCGGTCATCAAGCATGAACTACCCCGACTCGCCATCGGGCGCATGCTCGGTGGCGCCCTGCAGTCACGCGCACTGTCTCACCTCTCGCTTCAGCAAGACGCAGACGGCGTCGACCTTGCAGGATTGCGCGACCTCACCAAGTCGGCTGCGGCCGGCACCGCACTCGAATCGCTGACCGCATGCGAACGCGTGCTTGGCGGTCGCAGCTTCGATCGCGGGTCACGGGTCTCTGAAGCTCGGGGCAACATGCACGTGTTTGGAGTCGTGGAAGGCGAGGACGACCTCATCCTGATGGGGATGGTCAAAGACGTCACCGGCACGTTCACGGACAAGTACATGGCCGGCCTGCTCGGGGTCATTCAAGCCATCAACATCGGCGACGACGGCAAGCCGGTACCGCGGGAAGAGCGCATCCTCCGCCTCACGCCGGCCACGCTGTTCAAGCAGCCCGGGAAGTTCTTCAGAGCCAAACTCAAGCTGCTGGGCACTCCCGGGTTCTGGCACCTCGCCGCTTGGACCCTCGGCAACGGATTGCTGGATCTGCTGCGCACGCCGCTGCGTTTGGTTCCCGCGGCGTTCATTCCCCGCTACGCGGAGTTGCCGCCGGAACTGCGCGGATTGGCGCGTTTCGCCACGCGAAAGCTGCGCGGTCGCAAGTGGACCTATCTGATGTTGAACTCGTGGTTCCAACTCGAGCTCACCCGGGCACAGATCCCGCTTCAACGGTTTGGCAAAACCGTGGAACACCTCGTGTCGATGCTCGCGGTGATACACCACGCTGCAGCTTCCAGCGAACCCTCGGATCGTCGAGTCGCTCGGCTTCAGGCTCAGTTGCTCAAGGAGAAATTCCTCGGCATTCGCGTCATCGGAGGCATCGTGGATATGGAGCGAACACGTTCGATGCTGGCGGATGTCGCACGTGATGTTGAATCCGGTCAAAGCGCCCTGCTTTCTGGCGTCGACCCGGAGCCATTCGCCCATCCGTGGGATGAAGAAGATGCGGCTGCGCAAAGCAAACCAAAGGCTTCCGAGCCGAAGAATCCCGCTGTCACCGCGGCCTCCGCGCCGAACTGAGTGCCGGGCTGAGTTTTTCCTAAAGCCAGTCGAGCCGGCCCCGCGGCCCCCTGCGTAGTGTCGAGAGAGACAGCCGATGCTGGCTCTGCGCCGCGAAGCCTTGGTTTCGAGGCGTGTTCGCTGCCTCCATAGCGGACGCCGGCATCGTTCTCAAACAGGTGTGCATAGCCCTCGGAGTCTTCGGACTCCGGGGGCTGTCTTATGTACGACTTACGGTTGCGGATCCGAGGGCGCGGGCACCGGAACCCGACCGGCCTCGCTTTCTCGGCGACGCCTCACGAACCACACCAAGAGCGCGGCGAACACGACCGCCAACGCCCCACCGGCAATCCAAAGCCCGCCGCGTAGCCCCGGCATGAAGTAGTGGAACTCGACCACGCACGCATCCTGTGGAACGGGAACGACCCGCATGCATAGGTTGGCCCGGGCGACTCCCGCAACCCAGTCATCATCACTCGGTGTTGTTCCTTCGCCTGCAACTCGCACGCTCCAGCCAGGCATCCACGCGTCGCTTAGCACCAAGAACCCTGCAGCACCATCGCTGACCTCAAGGACGAGCGTGTCCGTACCAGACTTCCGGAACGACACGGTGCGGCCTTCGGCTCCAGACTCGTTCGGCAGCGGCTGCAAGCGACTTCCCGAGAGCATCGTGCTGTCTTCGGTGGTGACAAACACCTGCTGCCGCGGCTGCAGACTTGGTTCCAACAGCCGAGCGACGATGGCTTCGTCGTCCGCTAGCACCTCGACCTTGGGCACCACAAACGCGCGCGGCAACGCATTGGGTCGTTCGTAGAGCCAGTAGTCGCCACGTTCCGTCGAAACGATCGGGCCTGCGTCCGCCGCAGGCTCACCGTCCGCCCGAACCGGCACGCCCGCATGGGTCATCGGATCCGTCGATGCCACATGGGTCAGACCGTACAGGTCCCACCACGGCAGCTGCAATGTTGGGTCATCGGGCAGGGTGCCGGGCAGGTAGTCCCGCGCCAACCAATCTTCGCCGTAGAGCTTGGCCAACGGCAAACGGCTGGGCCCATCCACGAACGTGTAGAACTGCAGGTCGCGGATGTGTTCGTCAGCCAACGTCCCGGGGGTCAATGAGTAGAGCCCCGTGCCGTTTGCCGAACCTCGAGCCACGAAGACGCCGCCTTGAGCGAGGCGCGTGTCCCGAGCGGCTTCCAGCGCTTCGACCGCGGCGTTGTTGTCGTCACGCAGTTCGCGCCCGCGGTTGAGCGACCAACCAAACTCCCCCAGTTCGCTGATCGTCAAACCAACACCTGCCACCGCGGCCAGAGCGAAAACCAGTGTGCGTGGGCGCCCACGCGACAGGAACCAAAGACAAAGAGTCGCGATCGCAAAGGTGATGGCGGAGAGGCCGACTTGGTTCGACAAGCGTTGCAGGCCTAGGATCGCCGTGGACTGCCCCTCACCGTTGGTCAACCTGAACTGCAGCACCTGTTCCGCGGTGTATGGGCCGTGATCTACGAACTTCTCCGCGATTACTCCGGCAACGCGCAGACCATTCTCACCTGCGTCATAGGTGCGCAGCCATAGCCAACACACTGCGCATGCAACCGTGACCACGAACCCAACGATCAACGCCACCCAACCCTGCGGACGCGGACCACTACCCATCGTCAGTCGGTGCACACCAAGCGCTGCCAACACCGCAACGAAGCAACACACCGGACCGGTAAACCGCTGGGGTGGCATCGCCGCAAAACCTGGCAACTCAAAGATCAGGCGAACGATCGGCGGTGCGACTGCCAGCAAGAACAAGACACCAATCGTTCCGGTGGCTAGCAACGCGGCGCGGCGACCAAGCCCTTGGCCACGACCGGCGACGCCGTGCACTGCGAGCAGGAGGATCAACGATCCGGGGAAGAGCGCATACTCGGTGAAGTTGTAGTTCGGCTGCGCCAAGCGGCCGGCCGCCCCATCCAGCCCCCACTCGTGGCGCGATGCCAGCAGATAGACAAGAGGCGATGCGCCCCCCGGCATGTGCCAATCACTTGGATGGGAGAACGCCGCCCGCAGGAATAAGCCAACCAATCCCGCGGCGTCAAACGTGTGCTCGGCAACCGTGGTCAGATCGGTCACCCCCGTGCGGTTGCTGTGCGGAAAGAACAGCGCTTGCGGCAACAATTGTGGTGCCGCTAGAGCAAAGCCAAGTGCGGCCGCCGCGAGGAACTGCAACGCCAACAACGTGGCTCCGCCCAAATCCGTTTCGCGAAGTTGGCGTAGCACAAGGAGGCCGCAGAAGCCCGCAACCAACAGAGTGACTGGCGCGCTGAACGGCGGAAATCCAGCCACCCACTGCCAACCCATCAAGACGCTGAGCCCGAGCAAACAGGGGATCCGACGAACGCCGACTCGATCCGCGGCGGAAAGCACGGCCCAAAGCATCCCTGGCAGCAGCGCAATCGGTTCCATGCGCATGTGCCAGTGACCGTTCGCCAGCATCGTTCCAGAGAACGCGAACGCAAACGCGCCGAACCCTGAAGCGGCCCACGAGAGCTGCAAGCCGCGACGCAAGAAACCGAGCATCAGGAGCCCAGCAAGCACAAACACACCCCACGTGCACCATGCCAACCCCGCGGCCGGCGTCGCTGTGAACAGCGGCGGCCAGTGCAATGGATCGAAAAGCCCAAGATGCCCGTGAGCAACCAACGGTGTGCCGGTGCGCGCGAATGGGTTCCAGTGCGGGAACTCGCCGCGTTCGAACAACGCTTCGCGCACAAGTTCGTACTCGGGCACGAACCAAAGCGGTGATTCAGATGCGTCGTAGTTGGCCGTATCGCGCATGGCCTGCAGCTCGGCATCGTCGAGCTGCAAGCTGGCGGGCGGAAACTCCGCTGGGTCAAAGGATACGTAGACCTCGCTCCCAAACAGGCTTGGCCACAGCATCACCGTGGGCGGCACGAACACGAGCAGAAGCGCACCGAGTAGGGCCCATCCGGATACGCGCCGCGATGAAGTCACAGGATCTTTCGTGGTCGCCATGGTTTCTTCGAGATGCACGATCGGCTTGAACGGAAGGTTTGGGCGGGCTCGACGCGAGCACTTTGCATGATAGAGTATAGCCGGGCGAGTCCGAAGTTCGCCGCACAAGACATCGGCGGCACACGCCGGGTTCGCAGCGCTGTTCATGCGTTCCTTGCGATCGACAAGACCTGCCCTCGCAGGATGTCACGCACGAACGCCACGAGACGCTCCGGCAAACTTCACCATGCACCCCCAACGCGCCACAGCTCAACTGGCAGAGATTCATCGGCACCTGCACGGGATCGCAGTTTGCCGGGGTTTCCGTGCTGGCCCAACAGCGGGCACGGTTGTTCTCGCGGGCTTGGGCGCCACGGTTCAAGCCGTGTTGGCGCCGCAGTCGGGTCCACAGTTTGTCTTGCTCTGGCTGGCCGTTGCGACGGTTGGAGCGACGGTCTGCGCATTGGACCTGTGGTGGACGGCGCGCACCTGCCACGTGCCTTTGTTCGGACAGCGCACCGGTCAAGTGCTCCGTCAATTTGCGGGCCCCTTCGCTCTTGGTGCAACCGTCGCAGTTGCCCTTGCCGACTCCGCCCCCGGATTGCTACCGGGTTTGTGGTCCGCGTTGTTCGGCACTGCTTTGCTGGCATCCGTGCCGTTCATGCCACGCCACGTGGCCAAGGTTGGCATCTTCTATGTCGGGGCTGGCGCACTCCTGCTCCTCACCATGAGTCCATTCGCCATTCCTGGCGCAGCTGTGATGGGGCTGACGTTCGGCCTCGGCCAAACCCTGGCTGCCTGCGTTCTGTTCCAAGCGCGCATCGAGACCGAGGGGCCCGCGCGCCCCTCCACTTCAGAGTTCGAGGCATGAAACCGGCGAAGCAAACACCTGGCGCCACCGAGGGCGAAGAGGCCCGACACTCGTTCGACGGTCTGGATCGAGTGCTGCACGAGAAGGCTCGCCTCGGGATTCTCACCGCGCTCGCGAGCCGACCTCAGGGCCTCCTCTTCGCGGAGCTGAAGGTGCTCTGCGCACTCACCGACGGCAATCTCAACCGCCATTTGGCGATCCTCCGAGAGGCTGAGATGGTCGAACTATTCAAGCATCGCGGCCCCGGCCGGCCCCGCACCCTGGCGCGACTGACCGAAACCGGGCAAGCATCGTTCCTGGCCTACCTGGAAGAACTTGAGCGGGTGCTGCGAACAGCGCGCCCCGCCGCCAAACGTTCCGCGCGCGCGACCCGCCCCGACCTGCCCCCGGACTGGGCCCCGGCCTGAGCCAATTGGCCGGCACCAGTCGCGATCCGAGACCCCAGAATTCCGGATTGGTGCGTTCGCCTGAGGTCAGAATTCCGCTAGAGCCGACAATCCCCTTGATCGGTGGCGCGAGCTGCCGACGTTGTGTGAATGGCGCGCCGCGGCCCGGACCCAACAGGGTTCGGGGGGAGCGGGATCCGCGCCCTCATGCAAACTAGCCGCCGCTGTAAGCGGCAATCCACTGGCGCGCCTCGGTCGTTCCAACGTTACGCATACCTCCGATGAACTACTCACGTCTTCCTCTTCTCGCCAGCTTGGGTCTCGCGGTCTTGATTCCAGCGAGCTGCCAATCCACCAGCGAATCCGCGGGCGCCAACCAGCTCACCGCCAACGTGGGCCGCTACGACGCCCCACCACCGGGCTTGGTGCCGCCGCGCTTGGGTGTGCCCAAGGTCACGGTCAGTGGTGACAACTCTGCTGGCATGGAGAAGCTCGCGGCCGATCAGCTCACGACGCTGATGACAAACACGGATCGCTTCATGGTGATCGAGCGCGCCCAGCTCGACAAGCTACTCGATGAGCAGAACATGGAAGGCATCGTCCGCGAGGACGAGCGCTCCCAGGCCGGGCAAGTGCGCGGTGTCGACTTCCTGATGACCGCCGCGATCACGAACTTCCGCACCAAGGCAACGCGCACTGGCTCGAACTTCGGAATTGGCAACATCACCCGTTCCATCGGCATTGGAATGGACATGGACAAGAGCGCGATCGAGATCAAGACCGAGTGCGGTGTCGACATCCGTGTCGTCGACGCAACCACGGGCGCGGTCTTGGTTGCCGACCAGTCCGAGTTCACACGCTCCGACAACGCAAGCTCCATGGGCCTGCAGATTCTGGGTGTTGGCGGTTCGTCTGAGGCGGACATCGAGATCGATCAGGATGACCGCGGATTGATCCTGCGCCTCGCGCTGGATGACGCCGTGAAGCGGATGCTGCCAGCATTGGACCGCAAGTTGATGGCGCGTTCGCGCGAGATGAAGTCAGCGGCGGCAGCTTCGGCAACCCTAGATGACGTGACGAACGGCACGGAAACCACGCCGAGCATGGCCAGCCTGTTCTGCTCGGACTGCGGCGGCAAGGTGAAGAGCGGGGCAAAGTTCTGCCCCGGATGTGGCGCTAAAGTCACCGGCTGATCAGCCGGCTTCGCTTACTAGAGCGGATTGAACTGGGGGTGTGACCTGTTGGTCACACCCCCAGTTTGCGTAACAGGCCGAAGTTTCTGCTTCTGGCCACGCCCAGATTCACTGTGCGTCGCTCAAGGTCCGACTCAGGCTGCGAGGCTGCCGCTCCTGACGCGCAACCCACTACCCACGATCACCCTTTTCCGAAAGGTCGCGATTCAACCCCTCGCTACGCTTCAACAATGAAGCGCATCCGGGTCTACCTCCCCGCAATTCTCACCGCATCGCTGACCCCAGCAATCGCGCAGGAACCGC
>CBESZZ010000189.1:0-7315 GCA_965534055.1 uncultured bacterium
CGAAGAGCGTGAGAAACACCGCGATGAACGCGATGTAAGGCAGCGCCTGGCGCCAACCGGCTGGCCGAGAATCGCTGCGCTCCGGAACATCCATGGGTCGAAAAGCGCGAACGCCTCGCTCAGTGGTCGTCCCGCGCGCCAGCGGCCGCCTTGCCGTGGTCGGCGAAGAACTTGTAGCGATCCGCGATCGTCTGCAGGCGCGACGGCGGCGTCGCCGCGAACACCAACCCGTAGTCCTCACCAGTGACCTGGCGAAGCACGGCGGATGCTAGCACCCGAATCTGCGGCTCGGGCGAATCGCGCATGACCCGCGCCAACTCGGGAACCGCAGCAAGCCCGGCCTCTGGTGCCAACAACGCAAGCGTGAGGTTGGTGTTGAACTGCGAGCGCGTCAGCGCCTGCATCAGCCAGCTCGACTGCGATTGACTCTTGTGGGTCGAATACCAGCTGCGCATCGCCGGCAGCGCTTCCGTGACGGTGTTCAGATTGAGGCCGGTGATGCCCTCAAGCAACGCGCCTGCCTGCAGCATCTGCCCCGGCACATCCAGCAGCTCCAACAGCGCGGGAATCGCGGCGGGGTCTTGGAAACGACCGAGCAGCATCGCCACGCTGGCGCGAACACTTGGGTTGGCCGTTTGCAGATGCGGACGCAGCGCGAGCTTGGCGACTTCAGCGCCTTGGTTCTCAAGCGCGAGCCTCGCTTCGCGGCCCAACGGTTCCGTCACCTGCCCCACGAAGGTCTGGGCGAGAGCCGGGGCGGAGCGCGGATCGTCCAACGACGCCAAGCCGCGCACTGCGGCTTCACGGTCGCGGCGATCGCGGAAGGTCAGCGCGGCCTCCAGCACCGGGAAGACCCCTTCGCCGCCGATGCGACCGAGCGCCTTCATGCCTTCCTGACGAATGTCAGGGATCGCATCCTCGGCGGTGACCACTTTGATCACTCGATCCTTGGCGGGCGCATATTCAATCTGTCCCAGGGCCCAGATCGCGGAACGACGAACCGTGTTGTCCTCCGAATCGATCAGCGCCAGCAGGTCCGGCCCAGCGGCGCGGTCGCGGAGTTTCGCGACTTCGCTCATGGCGGCCAAGCTGACGGAGCGGCGGTTGTCGGCCAGGCTGGCGCGGATGCGCTCTGGGCCGAGGAGCGCCAACAGACGCGACACTTCCGCGGGCTGTCCCGCCTGGGCCTGCCGATCGACCAGGTCGAGGGCAAGGCGCCACACGGTGTCCCCTGGAGTTTGCAACGCCACCTGCAGCAGCGTGGTCTGCGTCACCTCATCGACCTTGGACGCCGAAGCGTTCATGTCCGCGGCGAGCGCGATCAACGCCTGGCCATCGTCCTCGGTGAGCAACGCTTCACGGTCCTCGATCGCCAGCAGGTGACGGAGCGCCAACACGCGATCTCGCTCGGCAGAAAACGTCGGGAAGCTGCGCACAATGCGGCGCAGGAGCCAGCGATCTCGCTCGATCGGATCCGTCTGATCCTTCAAGAAGCGGCGGCCAGAGCGCCACGCCGCGGCGCGGTCGGGCTCGGCCTTCGGGTGGCGATAGAGCTGCCAGGTTTGGTCTGCGACAACCGCCTGCACCACCGCGTCGAGACGGTCGAACGATGGCGTCGACAGCTGGGTGGCTGCAACACGAGCTCGAGCGTTCGGTGTTTCGATCTCAAGTTCGCGCACGCGCGGCAACGAACCCGGAGCGTTGTCCTGATAGGCATCCGTCATGAAGCCTGCGCTTTGCAGCGCGGTGACGAACGCCAACATCTCTGCGCCGGTCAACACCACATCTCGAGCGCCCGTGCGCGGCGCGCGGCCGGCAAGCTCTTCGCCAAGGAAGCGCAGCGCCACACCTTCTGAGGCCCGCACGACGGTCATGCGACCGGCGAGATCTGCATCCACGGAAACGTGGCTGCGCATCGCTTTGAACGATTTCCGAGCGTCTTCCCACCACGCGACCCAACCACGTGGCACTTGCGGAGGCTCGCGACCGGAAAGGGCGACCAGCTGAGCTTCTGCCGGCCTGCTCAGCATGCTGGCGTTGGGCATGAACGATCGCGTGTCACTCATGAGCAAGAGCGCATCGACGATCTTGCGGTCCCGAAATTCAAACCCTTCGGCCACGTCGCGGAAGGACATCCGTGCCAGCGGGATGGCCACCAGGACGCGTTCAAGGGCGTCTGGGGCATCCAGGCGGGAGTCCAGCATGGCCGCGATCTCCGGGCCGACGAGCCAAGCACTGCTTTCGTTGGCACCGGTGGAGGCATTCGCCTCAGAGCCCTCGATCCGAGCCAATGCGAAACCGGCATAGCCGATGCTGCGATCTTCGGCCGGCTGCTTCAGCGCCTGCACCAAGAGGTTTGCGGCGCTTGGGCCCATCGAGATCAACTCGCGGCACGCGGCGGCTGCGACAGCTGGCTTCTTGGCGAGCAGATCAATCAACCGCGCGCCCGCGGTTTCGTCGTCAATGGCGCCGAGCAGTTCGATGCCCGCCATCACCAAGTCGAGGGAGCGCTGCCGCGTCATCGCTGTGGCGAAGGGCACGTCTTCAACGGTCACAACCGGCTTCAGCCGCGCAACCGCCAACCGTCGCACCTGATGGAAACGCGTGTCGAGCAGGCTGAACAGCGCAGCTTTCGCATCTTCCCCTCGCAACTCTACAAGAGCGTCGACCACGTCGTCGGTCGCACTGCCCAGGGTTCGCAGCGCCAGTTGGTATTCCAACTCGTCGGCGTGCCGCGCACTCTGCTCTCGACCGTGGCGTCGCATTGCGACCATCAGCGGCTTGAGCAAGTCGGGCCGGGCGGTCCGCACCGTCGCCAGCATCAGCTCGTCGAGGTCACGGTACTTGGCCCGAAGACCCGACCACTGCAACGAATCCGCACTGCGCCCCGCGCCGGTTTTTGTGGCGAGCTTGTTGAGGTCTGCCGCGAACTGTTCGAGCGCGTAGTCCGAAATCTGCCCGTCGGTGCGACGCACCTCGCGGGCTTCGGTCTTGCGCGGCACGGCCGGCAGCTGCAGGCGCCCCGCGAGACCGGGGTCAGGAAGTTTGGGCTTCGATTTGGACGCGTCGTTCTGCGGCAGCATGGCCGCGAGCAGCAAGGCGGTGTTTAGAAGCATCGTGAAGCAGGCCGGGTTGGGTACAAAAAGGTGTGGCTTAGGGCAGCCGATGATGCGGAAGACTTCGGCGCCACGGCGGATTCACGCGACGCGTTACCCTCGCGCATTGCGGCAGCACCGCAGAGTGCGAGGGGCAGCACCAACCAAAGCCGTCGCGGAAGGGCGGACGCGGCGACTCGGTTCCGCGCGGGAGCATACCCCGAGACGTCCGGCTCCCAAGACCCGCCATTCTGCCCTAGTTTTCAGGCCCGGCCGCTCCGAGCCAGACCCAAGGAGAGGGGCAGATTGGGTCAAAAACGGCCTCTCACCGCGGTTTCGAGCCATCCTGGTGTAGATCGCGTGGATCAAGGCTACCTTGTTCCGGGCGCCACGGACTCGCGCAGCACCGTCCACCTGGATCGATTCGAGGGTTCGGCTGCCGGACCGGCCCACCCGCCAGCAGACCCAGCAATCAACGAGCACGAGGCCAGATGAAGCGAAGCGAGGTGTTCTGGACGGTCTTGCGGAGCGTGGCGCTGCTTTTGGCCATCGTCACCTGCACGCTGTGGATCCTGCAGCGGGCCGCCCCCGCCACCGCCGCGTCCCTTTGGTCGACGGTCGGAAACACCCTGCGCGACCGGGCGACCAGCTGGGCCCAGTCCCGCCTGGACGCCGGCTCCGAATCGCTCGCCCGCGGCGATGCGGACCAGGGCGTCGAGCTGCTCGCGTCCCTGGTGAAAGATCTCGGCCCGCGCGGCCGCGATGTGGCCCCCGAGGACCGATTGGCGAATCCACTGCGCGCCGCGCACACCTTGCTTCAGGACCACTGGCGGAGCCGGGGGGAGCTAGCGCGAGCGCAGCGCCATGCCGAAGCGCGGCAGGTTCTCGACCCCAGGAACATTGCGTTGCAGCTACAGCAAGCTCAGCTCAGGTTCGCGATCGGCAACCGCGACACAGGCGATGCCGCCGACTCGATGACCGACCAAAGTATCGCGCAGCTGGAGGCCCTGCACCGAAAGCTTCCGGAAGCCGAGGAGGTCACCGCAGCGGCGCTGGCCGCCGCTCGGCGGGTCGGCGATCTCGCATGGACCTGGCGAGTGATCGAGCGGGCGCTTCACGCACCGCAACCAGGGTTGTGGGAGCTGCACTACCGCACGCCCTACTGCCTGCACCAAGGCTTCAACGTCGTGCAACACGACTTGCTGATTGCCAACGTCGGCGACGACGGAACGCTGCTCTCAACGATGCGGCTGCCACCGGGGGTCACCGCCGTGCGGTTGCACCCACCGATTCACCGGTCGATGCGACTGCATGACGCTTTGCTTGAACGGCTGCAGATCGCGTCTGATGGCGGCTCGCGCGCACAAGTGCTGGAAACGCATTTCGCACACACTCCGCACGCGTCGCTCTTCGGACTCGGAGTCGAAGGCAGCGCACTGGTTGCGGATCCGAGCGCGGCGTCGCACATCACCTGGGAGTTCGCCCCCGTAGATCCGGGCTCCTGGTCGCTCGCTCACGAAGTCGAGTCTTTGGCCAAGAGCCCGCTAGCGGGACCAATGTTTCGCTTCCGCGCGATCTTCGAGCCGCGGCTGAGCCCGGCTGTCGCGCAGCACATGATCGAGGCAGGCGTTGCGCTGGAAGCGTGGCTTCGCGAGTCTGCCGACGAAGACGGTTCGGACCGCGCGGCCGTTGTCGCCGCGGTTCGGATCCGAGCGCATCTGGAACGCGACCCCTGGACCGTGCGACAGAGCCCAAACGAGTCCGCGTCTGCCAGCGGCAGCCCACAGCCACCAGCAACCCCGTGCACGCCTCGCATCGTTGCCGGCGGCGGATCCCGGGCCATCGACGCGTTTCGACCGTGGACGCAAACACCGAACGCGAAGAAAGAGATTCCCAGCGTGCGATTCGCGCTTCGAATCCCCCGTGCGCCCGGGGCCAAGATGCTGACGATCGATTGGCCAAACCATGAACAAGCGGCATGGCGAATCGGCGGCTGGCTTCCACGCCCATCTGCCAATGGCGCAGGCGCGCGCACCCCGACCCAACACTCCGACGCCAAGTTTCTCGTGCCGCAGATTGTCGCGAGCGAGCAAATCACCATCCGCGACGGCGTTCTGCTCGTGACCGGGCCACACCCCACCGTCACACTGGCTTGGCCCGAGCGCTCGACGACAGACGCCGCAGCCGATGCGCCGCTTCTCGAACTTCGCGGTTCGGCGTGTTCCAAAGCCGCGCTGCAACCACGATGAGCGGCACCCGATGAAGCACGGACTGTCACTGCTCTGGCGCTACAGCCTGTGGATCACCTTCCCATTGGCGTTCGCTGGCGTGTTTTGGCTAACCCAAGCATTCACCACTTGGTGGACGTTCGGGGTTCAGTTCGACGCGGGCAGCTTCAACTACAGCCTGGATCGCACGGTTCGCGAAACCGCCGACTCGCTGGCGCTACGCACTGCGCACGAGCTGACGATTGGCAGCGAACCCCCACCGGAGTTCCGCACGATCGATCTGCTAGTGGACGATCGCTCCATCGCGACGCTGGACGCGCACCCGCCAAGTTCGGGGTTCAGCTACGTCGAAGCGATGCTGCAGGACGACAACGGCTTCGCGCCGGTTGAAGTCCGCTACCGCGGCGACTTCCTGATTCACTGGTCGCAGCCAAAGAAGTCCTGGCGAGTGAAAACCAAGCGCGACCAACTCTTCCACGGCATGCGTCGCTTCAACCTGATTGCACCGAAGTTCGGTGCACAGGCGAACAACTTGCTCGGCTACCGACTCGCCGCCAACCTCGGGCTCGTCGTCCCGCACCACGAACTGGTGTGGCTGCGCATCAACGGCACAGTGCGTGGCCTGCACCTCTTGGTTGAACAACTCGATGAATCCACGCTGCGCAACAATCGCCGGATGCCGGGCGACGTGTGGGTTGGCGAGCTGGTGGCTAAGGACGAGTGGACGGGCGTAACACCCCGGGTCTTTGAGCATCCCGGGCTATGGGAGAAGGCGGCGGTGAACAACCACTTCCCGGTCGAGGCCGACGGGGCGATCCGCAAGCTCGCGGGGTTGGTGAACAGCGCGCCGGACCCTGAGGTTCACGCGGCGCTAGGCGAGCTGATCGACTTGGAGGCGTTCGCCCGCTTCTCGGCGTTGGAAGTGCTCATTCAGTACTACCACACCGCACCGAGCCACAACTGGCGGCTCTACTACGACCCGTGGCGGGCGCGATTCGAACCGATTCCCTGGGACACCAACGCTTGGGCGGGCAATGAGATCGTCGGCTTCGAACCGCCGATCGGATTCGATCCGAACGTGACCCGGCTTCACGAAATGCTGCTTTGCGATGCGCGGTTCTTGGTCGCTCGACAGCGCATCCTGACGAACTGGTTCCAGCGCGGCGAGGATGTTCGGTGGCGCCAAGAGACCGAAGCTCTGACGCGAACCCTTCACGAAGTCGTCGCGAGAGACCCAGACCTTCGACCCCCCCGCGTACCCCAGGTTCGCGTCTCGCTGAGGTATCTGCCGATCTACATGGAGTGGGTCTTCGGCGAGATTCGTCGCTTCATGCTCGGCGTCCCGACCGAGGTGCGCTGGGCGACAGTCGAGGACGACGCCGCACAGTGGTCATGTGTCGTTGGCACCACCGGACGCCAGCCCATCGTCCAACTGGCGTGGGAAAGCGAGCAGCCAATCCCCACTCCAAAACGAGTCGAGATCGAAGTCGAACGATCCACGGGCGTGCAGCGGATCGACGTCACCGGTCGCGTCCAACAGTCCGCAGACGGCAAGCGTCTGGTGCTCGACGCGCCACTGACCGGCGCGTTGCGCGCCGCGCCACGCTTCATCCGCGGGCAACTGAAGGTCTACCGGCACGAGCCCGTACTCACGACATACCGCGTGCATTTGCTCGGGGTCCCCGCCGCCACGTCGATCGAGCGTCTCCGCGTCACCTGCGAAGAGCTGAAGCCACGCCGTAACTTGGCCGTGGAGCACGAGTCACGCAGCGGCAAGAGTTCGCTCGTTCCGCGCCAGCAACAACTAGCCATGCAGCCGGCCGACACGCTTTACGGACTCAAGGCGCTGCACGCACCCGGCAAGACCGACGTCGTATGGTCCGGCGTGGTCGAGCTGGAGGGTCACACAACAATCACCCGGAGCCTGCTGATCGCCGCGGGAACGGAGGTTCGGCTCGCCCAAGGCGCCTGCCTGTTTCTGGATGGCCCAGT
>CBESZZ010000190.1:0-7311 GCA_965534055.1 uncultured bacterium
CTCGATTCGCTTCAGGAGCTGCGCCAGCAATTGAGCGCTTCAGCCGCTCTCCCATCAGTTGGACGTCGAGCGCCGCTAGCTGTTGGGACTGAAACGCAGAAACCAACTCAAGGTCTTTTGAACGTTCCGTCGCGTCGGTTTCGGCGCTGGTGGCGAGCGCTGCGTGTTTGTTTGCACGCTTCTGTTCGCGAGTGGCCTGAACCATTCCGACACTCAAGCCGATGATTCCACCGATAAGCAGCATCGTCACGACGACACATGCGACGCTAAGAAACTGGTGTCGACGGCAGAACTTGACGCATCGGTGCATCGGACCGGGCTGCCTTGCCACAATCGGTAGGTGATCGCGAGAGTTTCGCAGGTCGTCTGCGAAGGCGTCCACCGACCCGTATCGTTGGTCCTTCTTCTTCGCGATTGCCTTGAGCACGATCCAATCCAATTCGCGACGAAGTGTGCGAGCGAGGGAGCCCGACTTCACGTTGCCGAAGACGGAAAGGACTTGTTCGCCGCGTTCGCCGAGGCGAGCGCTCATGCGTGCGGGTTCCGTGCCTTCCATTTCACTGCGCACGGCGCTCAACTCCTCGCCGCTAAGGGCTTCGAATCGGTATGGATACATGCCCGTGAGCAGCAGGTAGAGCACCACTCCGAGCGAGTAGACGTCCGCACGCACATCCAGGTCAAGGTCCGAAGCCCACTGCTCGGGGCTCATGAACGGAGGCGTTCCGATGGGGTGACCGACTTGGGTGTGGTGTCCGTCTCTGGTGGGGACAACCGCCTTGGATATGCCGAAGTCAATGATCTTTGGGACTAGGACGCCCTCGTGATCTGCCACCAAGATGTTCGATGGCTTGAGGTCACGATGAATGACCCCGCGCATATGTGCGTGGTGTACACCGCGGCACACAGCAAGGAACAATTCGACTCTTTCTTCCGCTGGCAGCTGGCGTTCGTCGCAAAGCTGATCGATCGGTAGTCCTCGCACTAGCTCCATTGCAATGAATGGGCGACCGCGAGGGCACACTCCTGCATCGAGGACTCGGGCGATGCTAGGGTGGTCCATCGCAGCGAGGATTTGCCGTTCCGACTCGAATCGTCGCAGGACGGCGGCGGAGTCCATCCCAGGCTTCAACACTTTCAACGCGACCTCGCGATGCACCGGCTCTTGCTGAGTAGCGCGGTACACAACGCTCATGCCGCCTTCGCCCAGTCGTTCGCAGATGATGTATGAACCGACTTTTTCGCCGACGGGTAGCGGATCTTCTAGCAGAGACCGCAGCGAGTCCCGTGCGGCGGCTGCATGACTGTCTGTCGAGGCCGGAGTATTTAGGAACGTTGCAGATTGATCATTCGCGTGTCGCAGGAGGGCCTCAACCTCGTTCACGAGTTCAGCTTGGCCATCGCATGCCTGTCGAACAAAGGCTGCCCGTTCTTCGGCTGGAAGCTCCAGTGCGTCACCGAAGATCTGCATGATGTTCTTGCTCGAAGTCACATCTAACTCTCTTGGTTGTCCTGGAGATCTCTATGCAGCCATGCCTTCGCATAGGACCACTCGCGGTACACGGTGCGTACAGAGATATCCAAGGCCTCGGCTGTTTCTTCGTCCGTCAATCCCACGAAATAGCGAAGCTCCACGATGCGTGCCGCTCGGGGCTGCTCTTGTTCGAGTCGTTTGAGTGCTTCGTCAACCTCGAGCACGCGACCTGGGTTCTCCGCATAGGGACCTTCGATGTGTGTATCGAGGTCGACTCGGTCTAACCCGTTCCCGTGTTTTGCCGTGCTTCGCCTGCGGATATCGTCCGCCACGATGTTGCGCATCGCGCGCCCGGCCGCGCCAAAGAAATGGGCTCGGCAGTCCCAGGTTGAGCGACCCGACGAGAGCTTCAGGTACGCCTCGTTGACGAGCGCGGTCGCTTGGAGAAGGGAGCCGGGGTCCTGCGTTTTGGCTCGCGTTCGGGCCATTTGCCGCAGCTCTTCGTAGACCGCAGTAAAGAGCTCCGTTTCGGCGGAGTGTTCTCCTGCATTGACTCGCTCCAGAAGAAGCGTGATCGGTTGGCTGGCGGGTGCCGACATAGAAAGGCCCCCTCAGCGAGGAGAATCGTGGCAGGAAATGAGCAGGCGGGTCGGATGACTGCCAGAGCCATTCTACGAGCTCCCGCTCTTGGGAGGCGAGAACTTCTAGGGCCCCAGCGTCTCCCAGGCTTGCGCCGTCGCTTTGCGCGCGAGGCCCGTACCTGCCAAGTCTCGGTGGCGAACGGGAGGAAGTTGAGAATTCGTGGCAGTGGATTGGCGGCGATCCCGGATGTGTTCAAGCCAGGCCTCTGGCTCTGAGCATTCATCTACCCAGCACGTTCGCGGTCGGACGGCGCCCACCACCAGTCTCTCAGCACAGGGCCTTGAGCCCGCCAAGGACGAACCCATGACGTTTTCGCTGTTCCACGGGATGAAGAAGAAGGGGCCGCTCAACGCCCTCTTCCTGAACTGCACATTGAAGCCGGGTCCAGCGGTTTCGAACACCGAGGCGCTCTGCAACCTGCTCATCGAGCGGCTCAAAGTACATGAGCCGACCATCGAGACCGAAATCATCCGCGTTGTCGACTACCACGTGAAACCCGGGATCGGGAACGATGAGGGCGGTGGTGACGAGTGGCCGGCGATCCTGGAGAAGGTCAAGCGATGCAACATCATCGTGCCGGCGATGCCGGTTTGGATGGGCGTGCGATCGTCAGTCATGCAGCGCGTCATCGAGCGTCTTGACGGTAGTACCAAGACGGTGATGTGTGAGAAGACGGGGCAATTCCCTCTGTATGGGTCTGTCGCCGGTTGCGTGGTGACCGGCAACGAGGATGGCAGCCATGACTGCGTGGCAAATACATTCGGGAACCTCCTTCACTTCGGCGTGACTGTCCCGCCCAACACGGACCTGTACTGGGTCGGTGATGCCGGCCCGGGCGCCAGCTACATCGACGCAGGTGGTGCCCTCTCACCCTATGTGCGCCGCAACGCCGAGCTGACCGCGATCAACCTGATCGCCGGTGCGAAACTCCTCCGGGACCATCCCTATTCCATCAACATCGCTGAACACAACGCGACGATGATGCAGCGCAACAAAGTCAAAGCGGAAGCCATGAAGCTCGCGGTCGAGCACATGCGCGCCAACATGCCGAACTGATCGCTAAGTACGAAACCGCAACAGAAGACAAAGGAAACTGGGACATGGTTGACTTGAAGGCACTAAGCGACGGTGTTGGCGTAGCCGACGTGATCGATGCAATGAGCACGCTCTATCCGCATCGCGCGCACATCATCGAACTCGATAGCTCGGATCCTCCCCGTGTGCTGATCGGACCGGCATTGACCATTTCGTTCCTGCCGATCCGCAAGGACCTGATGGATCCGGAGCAGCACAGTCTAGGTCCCGCGATCTATCGGGCGATCGGCGACCGGAACCCCACCGGGTCCGTGCTAGTGATGGCATCGAACGGCCACGCGCACACCTCACTCGGAGGAGGAACCAAGCTAAGTCGGCTAGAGAATCTCGGCATGGCCGGCGTGTTGGCGGACGGCATGTTGCGCGACTACGAGGAACTCAACACGTACGGATTCGCCACGTATTGTCATGGCGAAACCGTGCGCGCCGGGGGCAACGAGATCCAACCGTACCTGGCCGACGTTCCGGTTTGTCTCGGTGGCGTCACCGTGGTGCCCGGCGACGTGGTGTTCGCAAAGGGTTCTGCCGCAGTGGTTATCCCTCGTGGTGCGGCCGAAGCGGTCCTAACCAAGGCGCGGGCCATCATGGTGAAAATGGACCAGGTGAAAGAAAGCCTCCGGTCCGAAGACCCTCAGAAGGTCCTTAAGCAGGGGAGCAGTGAGCGATGAGCGCACCCTCGAACACGAGCGAACAGATTGTCGCTGCTCTCGCGGCGGAGGGCGTGGAGTACATCTTCGGGATCCCAGGTGACGAGAACCTTCACTTCATGGAGGCGCTGCGGAAGGACGGGCGCATCAAGTTCGTGCTGTTTCGCCACGAGCAAGGCGCGGGGTTTGCTGCAGCTGCATACGGTCGCTTGACCGGCAAACTGGCGGTCGCGATGTCGACCCTTGGTGCTGGCGCAACGAACCTGACCACACCCGTGGCGCACGCCTCTCTTGCCGCGATGCCGATGTTGGTCCTCACCGGCCAGAAAGCGGTGCGCGACAACCGTATGGGCCAGTATCAGCTCGTTGACGTGGTCGACGTGATGCGTCCAATCACGAAGTTCGCTGCGACGATCCCGTCCGGTCCGATGGCCGGGGCACTCCTACGTCAGGCCATGATGAGCGCACTCGATGGCCGTCAGGGTCCGGCCCATTTGGAGTTGCCCGATGACGTCGCGCAGGAGACGGAACTTGGACCACTGGTCCCGTGCATGCATGGCGACTTCCCAATCGCCACGCCTGAGAGCGTTGCGCGCGCAGCGGATTTGATCCAGCAGGCGAAGCGCCCCCTGATCATGGTCGGCGGCGGAACCCGTGCGAATCGACCGGCCGTCGCGGCGGCTGTTCGGGCGCTGATTGAAAAAGTGCAGATCCCCTTCGTGGTCACGATGATGGGCAAGGGAGTGGCCAATGAAGACAGCCCACTCTATCTGGGCTGTTCGATCATGCCGGGCGACTATCCCAATTGTGCCGTGCAGTCTGCAGACGTCATCCTCAACGTCGGCCACGACACCATGGAGAAGCCAACGTTCTTCATGCGGCCCGACGACGGCCGTACGGTCATTCACCTCAACCCCTTTGCTGCACAAGGCGACAAAGCGTACTTCCCACAAGCCCAGATCGTGGGCGAGATGGGCGATGCGTTGCGTCGTCTGACCGAGCAGCTGGCGCCGAACCCGAATTGGGATCACACCGGCTTTCTCAAGGTCGGTGACGCGATGCGAACGAGTATTGGACGGGCTTCCGCCGACACCTCGTTTCCAGCGAATCCGGGGTACCTGATCGCCAGTTTGCGCGAATTCATGGGGGATGACGACATTCTGTCGCTCGACAACGGCGTCCATATGATGTGGGCGACACGCAACTTCAATGCGCGTCAGCCGAACACGATGTTGATCGACCACGCTCTCGGCTCCATGGGCATTAGCTTGCCTGCGGCGATTGCCGCCAAGCTCGTCTATCCGGAACGCAAGGTCGTGGTCGTGACCGGTGATGGTGGGTTTGCCATGAACAGCCAAGAAATCGAGACGGCCGTCAGGCTCGGGATCGACCTGATTGTCGTGGTGTTCAACGATAGCAGTCTCGGAATGATCGCGATGAAGCAACGTGCGGACGGCTACGAGAACTACGGAGTGGCCTTCGACAATCCTGATTTCGTTCGCTTCGCGGAGAGCTACGGCGCCTTCGGCCATCGACTCGACGAGCCGGGACAGTTCCGCGCGATTTTGGACGTGGCTGCTTCTGCGGGCGGCGTTCACATTATCGATGCACCAGTGAATCCGATGCAGAACATGGCGCTCATGAAAGAGATGCGGTCGGTGGACTGCAGTTCGATCGGGGGATCTTGACATGCCCGAATGGGCGGTCCACGCGCTTGAATTGCTGACGCTTTGCGTGGACGCCGTAGGCTACGGCATCCTCCTGTTCACGGTGCTGAAGTTCGTGCCTCGGTACGTGGCCACAGAGATTGGGCGCGCACGCGGCATGGAGTGCTCTCGCCGTTTCCGTGACATTCGGTTGGAGCTCTTGAGTCACATCATTCTCGCCATCGACTTCATGGTGATTTCCGATGTCATCCACTCGGGCATAGTGAAGACGCAGGAGAGCTTGATCACGTTGGGTCTCTTCGTCTTGGTCCGTTCGATCCTCGCGTTCTTCCTGGGACTCGACATGAGAGACATCCGCGAAGAAATGGCCAAATGATCCAGCCCTTTTCGTGTTGACGGCTGTGCGCATCGTTGTTGTGGGGGAAGGGGATCACCTCTTTGCGAGCTTCCGCGAGTCACGCTTCGAAATCGCCGCACAACAATCCTTGCCTGACCACAATTGATCACAAGACAATTCCATCATGCGCCCATTGCTTTGTTGAATGCTTCCGAACCTCCTACTGGTAGTAGGAGCCATTCTGGTGTCATCAAACACGTCCACACTCAAGTCCGTTGTGGGCATCCTGATGGTGGTTGTGGGCGTTCTTCTGAAGATCTTCGGCGGCGCGATTGCGGATCGCTATGCAGCGAACCGACCGTTGAATTGCGGTACAGGCAATTGAGGCACCAGCCGTTCTTCCCGTGCGGAAGATCAAGAAGTGACGTGACGTTGAGATTGCCTTGGTTGCCAGCAAGATCGGTGAACCCAGCGAGCGACGGCATCCACATTGTCGAGCGTTGGTTTGCTGGCCATGGTGATTTCTGGACGCGTTCGAGTTCCGCCAAACTGGTCAGGAGACCCGCATGTCCGATTCAGTGATCCAAGCTTCCGGAGATCCTCTGCCGAGCGTTGCGGAGGCAGACGCCAGAGGCGAGATTGCAGAGCTCTACGCTGATATCCGACAGACGCTGAACATGTCGTTTGTGAATCTCGTATGGCGAGCGGTTGCCGCGGTACCCGGAGGACTCGAATGGGCTTGAGCGACCATGAAACCCATGTATCAGAGTGGTGTTGCGTACACGGAAGCCCGCCTCCTGCACGAGGGCCTGGTCGTCCCTGATGTCCCGCAACTTCCCCCAGTCGCACTTCGCGCGGTCGGTGTGGATGAGGAAGCGGAACGCGCGGTTCGTGCTGCGCTAGATGGCTACGAACGTGGGAACCCACTCAACACGGTGACCTTCTCGGCCCTACTCGTTCGCTTGCGCGGCGAAGTGTCGACCGACGAGACCTTGCCGCAGCCTGAGGCCGCACCGGCGCCATCGTCCTACGGGGCCACCCCACCGATGCTGAACTTCGACCAGATGGGCACGCACGCCGCCTCGATGGTACGGGCAGTCAACTTGTTGGGGGCTGACGAAGCCGCGGCGCACGTCCAAGTAAGCCTTCCCCGCAACCTTGCGCATTGGCCGGGTTTCTTGTCTCTCTATTGGTCCTGCGTCGCACCCTTCCATGAGGACGGTCGATTGCGTGCCTCGATCGATGCTGTGTTGGAAGAAGGCACCGCGCGTGGCCGGCGCCTCGCGAGTCTCTTGGCACCCACTCCGGACCCAACAAGTGAAGCGCGCGAAGGTGTGCTCAGAGTGCTTGAGAACCTCGTGCCGAACGCCATGGGACGAATGATTCCGGTTGTCGCGTTGCTGAAGAAGATGATGCCAGACGAGGCGACGGTTCTCTGGGGTCATGGGTTTC
>CBESZZ010000191.1:0-7279 GCA_965534055.1 uncultured bacterium
CCAAGTGGCGCTCGCTGTGTTGCTCGGAAGCCTTGAGAAACGGCGCGATCGAGTCCAACCCGAGGTACGGGTGCAGCGTCACGGCGTCGGCATGGGCGAAGCCCGCGTCTGCATACGCTTCGGCCGTGCTCCCGATGTCGCCGCGCTTGATGTCGCCAATCACGAGCATCCCGTGCGTCCGAGCCATGGCGCAGGTCGCCTCGTAGGCGCGAACTCCCGGTGCGCCGTAGCGCTCGAAGAAGGCGATGTTCGGCTTGACCACGGGCACGTGCTTGGCCAGGACGGGCAGCGCGGCTTCGTAGAACGCGGTGATTGCGGCCGCCGCGGCTTCACGAGGATCCTCGTGATCTGCGGCTTCACGGACCAAACTCGCGGGCAGGGCCTCCAGCCGAGGGTCCAAGCCAACGCATGCTGGCGGCGTCCCATCGAGGACACGGCGGGTCAGGGCAGCGGCGAAATGTTCGAGCATGACGGGTCGGGGGGCGGTCGATTCGAGCACCCAGCGGGTTGGTCAGGCTATCCATTCCCGCCCGTGGACCAACGGCGAGCCCCGTTGCGGTTTCGGGACCACCGCATCTCACCCCGCGCGAAGAAGAATCGTACCGCTGCGTGCTGGCTTCGATCGGCCCCGCAATGTCTGCTGCACGGTGTCCAGGCTTGGTGTCAATGTTGGCGCCGCCGGACGCCAGAGACCGTGCAGCGAGGATTCAAACCATGACCCGTGTGTTCGTTGTTCGGGAGGGCGCCGGGGAAACCCGCGTGGCCGCCACACCCGAAACCGTCCAGGCCTTCAAGAAGGCTGGTCTCGATGTTGCCGTCGAAAAAGACGCGGGCCTCGCCGCGGGCTTTCTCGACGCGGACTACGGCGCAGCAGGTGCCGAGCTGGTCACGGACCGGGCGAAAGCCCTCGGTTCCGCTGACCTCGTGCTCGGCGTCGCTCCGCCAGAAGCCGCCGATGTCACCAAGTTCAAGAAAGGCGCCGTCCTGGTGTGCTCCATGCAGCCCGCGCAGTGCGCGCCGGTTGTGGACAAACTGAGCAAGGCCGGCGTCACCACCCTGGCCTTGGATCTGATGCCCCGGATCACCCGGGCGCAGAAGATGGACATCCTTTCCAGCCAAGCCACCGTGGCCGGCTACCGCGCGGTGCTTTTGGCCGCGGCCGCGCTGCCCAGGATGTTCCCGCTGCTCATGACCGCTGCGGGCACGATTCGCCCCGCCAAGGTTTTGGTCTTGGGTGCTGGCGTCGCCGGGCTTCAGGCCATTTCGACCGCGAAACGCCTCGGCGCCGTGGTGGAAGCCAATGATATTCGCCCAGCCGTAAAAGAGCAGGTGGAGAGTCTTGGCGGCCGATGGGTCGACACCGGCACGCCACCCGACGCGGAGACCAAAGGCGGCTACGCCAAGGAAGCCGGCGAGGAGTTTTTGGCCAAGCAGCGCGAGATCTTGAAGAGCCACATCGCCGAATCGGACGTGGTGATCACCACCGCGGCGATCCCCGGGCGCAAAGCGCCGCGGCTGATCCACAAAGACATGATCGAAGGCATGGGTGCTGGCGCGGTCATCGTCGACCTGGCCGTCGAAAGCGGCGGCAACGTCGAGGGCAGCAAGCCCGGCGAACGCGTGCAGGTCGGCGCCGTCACCATCATCGGTGACCGCAACTTGCCGGGTCAGGCCGCCGGCGACGCGAGCCGCATGTTCGCCCGCAACATCAAGGCGTTCTTCGACGAGTTCGTGAAGGAAGCCAAGGTCACCATCGATCTCGAAAACGAAGTCATGGCCGCAACCGCCGTGACCCACGACGGCAAAGTGCGCCACGAGGGCGCCAAAGAAGCTCTGAAGAAGGCCGGTTCCTGATGTTCATTCTCGTCTTCATCTTTGTGCTCGCCTCGTTCGTCGGGTTCGAGCTGATCACCAAAGTCCCCGCGACGCTGCACACCCCGCTGATGTCGGGGAGCAATGCGATCTCGGGTATCACCATCGTTGGTGCGCTTTCCGTGCTAGCTGCAGACTTGGGTTTCTGGGGGGGCACGTTCGCGTTCCTCGCTCTGGTGCTCGCCACGGTCAACGTGGTCGGCGGATTCCTCGTTACGGACCGCATGCTCGCCAAGTTCAACACCAAGAAGAGGGCCTGACCCATGGAATGGCGCTACCTCTATCTCGTTGCAGCGGTCTTGCTGATCCTCGGGCTCAAGAAGCTCGGACAAGTCAAATCCGCACGTGTTGGTAACCAGTGGGCGATGGCCGGAATGGCCGTCGCCGTATTGGGCGTGCTCATCATCGAAGGCGTGTTCGGCTGGTGGTTCGTTCTCCTTGGTTTGGCCGGCATCGGCTTGGGAACCGTCATCGGCCTGACCTTGGCCCGACGCGTGCCGCTCACCCAGATGCCAGAGCTCGTTGCGGCCTTCAACGGCTTCGGTGGCTTGGCGTCGACGCTCGTTGCATTGGGTGCCCTGACGAGCATGACCACAGGGCTCACCCACAGCTCGTGGTTCTATGCGATCGTCATCGTGCTCACGATCCTGATCGGCACGGTCACGTTTACCGGCAGCGCGGTCGCCTACCTCAAGCTCTCGGGCAAGAAGGTGGAGCACCCCGCTCCCGCCGCTTCGCGGCAAATGGTCAACGGCGTGGCCGGTGCCATCTGTCTCGGGCTTGGCCTGTGGATGGCGCTCTCCGGTGGCTCCGGCGGGCTTTGGACCGCCACGATCCTGATGACCATCGCGTCGGGCGTGCTCGGTGGCTTGCTGGTCATGCCCATCGGCGGCGCGGACATGCCGGTTGTCGTCGCGTTGCTCAACTCCTACTCGGGTCTAGCGGCATCTGCGTCGGGCTTCCTGCTCGGCAACCCATTGCTCATCGTCGCCGGTGCATTGGTCGGAGCCTCCGGCCTGATCCTCACCAAGATCATGTGCAAGGCCATGAACCGTTCTCTGGTGAACGTGCTCATCGGTGGTGTTGGCGGCGAAGACTCTGTCGCCGAAGACGCCCGCGACTACACGGGCATCAAGGAAAGCAGCCCCGAAGAAGTCGCGATGCTGCTCGACGCAGCGTCCAGCGTCATCATCGTGCCCGGCTACGGCCTGGCGGTTGCGCAAGCGCAGCACGCAGTGCGCGAACTCAGTGACTTGCTCGAAGCCCGCAAGGTCAACGTCCGCTTCGCCATCCACCCCGTCGCCGGTCGCATGCCCGGCCACATGAACGTGCTCCTCGCCGAGTCCGACGTGTCCTACGACAAGCTGTTCGAGCTCGAGAAGATCAACAGCGACTTCAAGAACACCGACGTCGTGATCGTCGTCGGCGCCAACGACGTGGTGAACCCCGCAGCCCGCGAGGATTCCACCAGCCCGATCTACGGCATGCCCATCCTCGACGTGGACCAGGCGCAAACCGTTGTCGTCGTCAAGCGCTCCTTGTCGCCGGGCTACGCCGGGATCAAGAACCCGCTGTTCGACAAGGACAACACCTTGATGGTGTTCATGGACGCGAAGGAAGCGCTGGAAGGGATGATCACTGAGGTGAAGGACCTCTAGGCGAGCGGCCGCGCGCTGGATCCAGTTCTTCGGAAGTTGGATCCAGCTAGATGCGGCCGGCCGCGGAGCGCTCGAGTGAGCGCCCGCAGGCGGTTTCCCGGATGTCTGGCTCGAACACGCCAGCTCACTCGGTGAGATTCACAATCGTGGCATCCGGTATGGAGACACGATCTTGATGAGACCCCTTCGTTCGATCTGGATTGCGCTCGTGCCGTTGATCATTCGATGAACGGCGCCGACGGCGTCACGAAGTCGTCTGCCCCGTGGCGATGATGTGAACCCCTGAGCCGGTCAGCGTGCCTCCGTTGCCGCCCAACACGTTTTCGTGGGTGCTGCCATTGCCGCCGGCGATCTGCAGGTTGAGGTTCGTGCGGCTGTTCTGCAGGAGGCACGGGCGTTATTCGGTCGATGGAAGGGAGCGGCTTTGCGCGGATTGAGCGCGTCGCAGAAATTCGCAACCTCACCGATGCCAACCCTCGTTCATCTCGCACCGGAAGCGCTCACGAAGCGGATCACGCGAAGTGGTTTGCGTGGTCGGCGGGTTGCGGTCGCAACGGCTACGGGTGAACACTCGATTGCCGAAGGCGTGTTTGCCATGGCACGCGTTCCAGACTTTCAGCAGACCCACCAGTGGGTGCGCGAGCTTCGGCGTTGGGGTCGCGGGCGCTTGGTGGCGGTGGACTTCCGCATTGCGAGCGACGAGATGGTCTATGTGGGCCGGTTCGGTGTCCAAAAGGTGCATGGCCCCGCAGGCGAAGTGTTGCCGGAGCTGCTTGCGCAACCTTGGGGCGGAGAAGTGCTCTTGCCGCGGCCCGTGGACGCTGCCGAGATTCTTCGCGTGCGTGACATTCGCCAGGATGTGGGGTGGGTCGAAACCCCAGGAACGGCCCACCCTTACTCGTGCGTGTGCCCGATGTGCTTGCCTGCTGGGATGCCCAAGCTCTGGAGCCGTTGCCGTTCGATCTACCTGAAGGGTGTTGAACGCATGCACGCTTCCAGCGGTGACGAAGTCGTGGTGCTCGCTGAGTTTGGCCGCATGGATCTCGCGCTGGAGCGCGGCGGGCGTCGTCTCTCTGCGAAACGGCTGCTCTCCTTCGTGGACCATGCGTCCCCTGCTGTGCGCGCTGCGCTGGCCGACGCGCTTGGTTACTTCAAGCGTGGTGAAGTCGAGGCTGTGCTCCTGCGGTTGCTAGACGACCTGGATCCGGACGTCGTCACGGTGGCGATTCGGCGGTTGGTGCGGGTGGGCTGCGCCCGCGAGGTTTACCGGCAGGTGGGCGAAGCTGACCACGTACGGCTCCGTCAGTTGATTGAGGTGTTGGAGTGGACGCCAACCGACTTGGCCGAAGACCTGCTAGGTCGTCTGGCGGAACACGCCGATGCGGGCATCGCAGCTGCAGCGCGTGCCTCTCTCGACGCTTAGGTCCCAAAGCACGCGGACGGGGAAGCCTCTACCGTGTGCTGCACCGAAGGACTCATCAATCGACCTATGCATGAACTCGCCACTGTCTTGCCCGGTTTCGGGCGGCTTCCAACCCGGCTCAGCCCTCTCGTTGGGATGATTGCATGCGCGTCCGTCGTCGCTGGTCTTCCTAGCCAGGACCCTACGAACCGTGCGCCGAGTGTTGCGCAGCGTGATGCGGCGCGGAGCTTCGTCAACGTCGTGGCCCTGGGCGAAGGCGAGGTCTTGGATGGCGATCATGGGGAAGTGAACGACTTTGCCACGCGCTACAGTGTGGACACTGTGCGTTCGCTGCTCGCTCACGAGGTGTCCCAGGTGCGCGCCGTGGCTGCGGCAGTGCTGCAGTTGCAGCTTGGCGCCAAAGCTCTTCCCGACCTGCTGCCCTTGCTTGACGATCGAGGGTCCGCGCCGATCAATCCCGATGTGGGTTCGGTGGGACCCGATTTCGAACACGTGGACTCGCAGGTTGGGCAGTTGGTCGCCGCGATCCTGCGCCACTACCTGGTGGTGAGCGGGGTGAAAGTCGATCGCGAACCCAAGGCGTTGCGTGACGCGTTCGCCGAGTATTGGCGCGTGCGTGAGGCGCGGTCGCAGTGTTTGAGTTGGCACAAGGTTCGCTTTCAGCAGGCGGGCGGCGGACCGGGACCGCAAAGTTCAAACGTCGAGGAGCGAGTTGCTCAGCTCCGGGAAGTGATCGATGCGCATCCCGATCCCGAACGCTCGTGGTACCTGCTGGCGTTGGGTAGTCCTTGGCGTGCCGGCGGGCGTGCCGCTGGTGCAGAGCATCTCACCACCGATGCGGAGCTGATCGAGATGGTTCGCTCGTTGCGAGCAATCCGTGGCGACGTGAATCCGCTACTGGAACTCTTGGCTGGTCGCGGCCCGGCGGATTCGAGTCCGGGATCTGGAGACCCGGACTTGTCCCGTGAGGGAACGTTGCCTCTGGAACAGATCGTTTGCTTCGCGCTGCGCAACGCGCCCAAGATCTTGAATCCTGAAGATCTGCCAAGGCTGCGCGCGTTGACGAGCGCTCACCTGCAGATTGGCATGACGAAGCGCGTGGTTGCCGAAGACGCCAAGTCTGCATCAACCGGAGTTGCAACAATCCACGGTGACCCCATCCGAACTTCGCTGTGGTGTGTCGCTGCCGCGGGCTTGGATCCAAAGAACGCCAGTGAGCATGTCGCTCGTGGCTTCGCGGTGTTTGCGACGAATGATCGCTGGTTGGACCAGCACGAACGCATGCATCTTGCGGATGCTGCCTGGCGCCTGCTTGGCGAAGACGGGAAACGCATGGCGGTGGACTGGTTCTTCACGGACGTCCCGCCGCACGCCATGGTTGGTCGAATTCCATTCGCGAACACGTTGGTGGCGAAGGATCGTGAAGCCTTGTTGTGGACCTTGGCCGTCGATTCCCGTGCGGCGACTCTCGATCCATCCACGGCGCGAGCTTTGGCCGAGGCCGCACACCAGCACTTAGGTGAAACTTCGCCCTTTGACGAAGCCGATTTCCTGGGGATGCGTGTGCCGCCAGAGACGGTTGCCGCGTGGCTCTCGTCGTTGCGCAAGATTGGTAAGGAACGGTTAGCAGCCGGCTCTTCGTCCGTCGGCAAGTAGCCCAAAGAACCGCTGACTCCGCTTCGCTAACACGGGAGATGAGCGTCTTGTGCAGCGAGCCGGCCTGTTAGTCTCCGAGCGGGTTGGTGGCGAGAGCTCGCATGGTTTGGGCAAGAAGTTCGATCTCGTCGTCTTTCAAGCACGCCGGTGGTAGCGCGTAGAGCACGTTTCCAAGAGGTCGGAGCAAGACTCCGCGCGCCAAGGATTTCTCGCGAAGAGATAACCCCAGTTGAGAGGTGTAGCCCGCGTGGTCGCCCTCGGGGACTCTTAGGTCAATGGCGACCATTCCACCCAGGTGACGAATCTCTTGTACCTGGGGATGCGCCACGAGGTCGGCGAGCTGCGCGTGCAAACTCTGGCCGATCTGCTCGAGTTGCTGTGCGACATCGTTTTGCCGACAAACTTCGAGCGAGGCCAACGCGACGGCGCATGCAATCGGGTTGCCGGTGAACGTGTGACCATGCGGTAGGAATCCCGTTCGATCGTCGCGCAGGTAGCCGTCGAAGATCGCGTCGGTGGCGAGAGTTGCGGCAAGCGGGAGCATTCCCCCCGTCAAACCCTTGGCGAGACACAACAGGTCTGGTGCGACACCGGCACGCTCGCACGCGAACATCGCTCCGGTGCGCCCGAATCCAGTCATGACTTCGTCTGCGATCCACAGCACACGACG
>CBESZZ010000192.1:0-7272 GCA_965534055.1 uncultured bacterium
GTGGAGGATCGCTACATGATGCGAGACTTCGACCACCTAACGAGTCGCGACGTCGATCAGCCGCCGGGGGCCGTGTTCATGATGGCGCGCGCCGAATACGACGCGATGTGTGGCTTGGACGAAATCCTCTCGCTGTTCTACAACGACGTCGATCTCTCGAAGCGCCTCTGGGCGAAGGGTCGGAAGATTCGCTATCTGGCCGAAGTCAACGTGATGCATCACTTGGGCGCGTCGACGTCGAAGAACGCCAACTTCCTGGTTTCTTGGCACCGCAACCGGCGCTCCTACTACCGCAAGCACCACACGTGGTTTGGCGGCCCCTGGATTCGCATGGTGAGTTGGCTGCGCTACTACGAAGAGTGGTTGAAGATCGGGCGACGGGCCGAGAACTCTGAGCAACGCAAGGCGGAGCGAGATCATCTTCGCGCGGCTGCGAAGCAGGTGTGGGCGCGGTGATGCCAACGGTTCGAGACGCGGACGATCGAGATGCGGAAGGTCCACCGCTCCGCGTGGCTCTGCTCTGTGCGAACTTCCCGCCAGAACTCCTCGGAGGAACCGAAGTCGTGGTGCACGGTGTGGCCCGCGCGCTGAAAGAGCGGGGAGACGAAGTCGCTGTCTTTTGTGGCAGCGAGATTCCTACAGAAGACGTGCGTCCGGCGCCGAGTTCATCGGGTGCGCCGGGGGTCCATGTCACGCATGGGGCGATCGACGGAATCCCGGTGCACCGATTCCATCGCCCATGGGCCGAGCACGAGCACGGCGTCTTGCATCGACCCGGACTGCGGCGCGCTGTGCGCACGGCTCTGGACGAATTCCGCGCCGACGTGGTCCATGCGCATCACCTCGCGCCATTCGGCGTCGGCATCTTGCTGGATGCTCGCGCTGTGGGGCGGGTGACCGCGTTCACGTTCCACGACCTTTGGACAACGTGTCCGCGATTCTTCAGGTTGCCGCCCGAGACGGATGCCGGCATCCCGGTTGTCGCCTGCCCGGAAGGCTCAGGACGCGGTCCATGCGTCCCGTGCGTGCAATTCAACATGCCGCTGCCGACGCACACGGTGCGGGAAGCCATGGAGGTTCGTGACCGCCAGCTCCGCGATGAGCTGGATGCAACACAGATCTTGGCGGCGCCGAGTTGCCACGCTGCGGAGCGAGTTCGCATCCATCTGCCGCTGACGCACCGTCGCATTGAGATGATCGAGAACGGCCTGTCATTGGGTGCGCGATCGGTGCTGCCCAGTGTGCCGCGCGGCGACGGCGCACCGGTTCGCATCGGGTCTTTTGGCAACATCGTGCGCAACAAAGGTGTCGTGGCGCTAGTCGAAGCTCTCGGCAAAGTGCGCAAGGATCTTGGCAATCATGTCCCGCCGTTCGAATTGGCGTTGCATGGGCGCGTCTTGGAGGATGGCTTGGCTGATGAGCTTCTCGAGCTGGCCAAGCGCTCGGGCTTCCGTTTGACCTTGGCTGGCCCCTATCTCGCTTCGGAGCCCCATCCCGCACGATCCATGGATCTCGCGGTGTTTCCCTCGCTCTGCGAGGAGACCTATGGACTCGTCGTCGATGAAGCGCTGGCGCACGGCGTCCCCACTCTGGTGTCCGATCGTGGCGCGTTGCCGGAGCGTGCGGCACTTGGTGGTGTGGCCGTGGCGTCGATCGAGCAACTCGCGAGCGTGCTAGCCGATTTGCTCGGTGATGACGAAGCCTTGGCGACGCTTCGGGCATCGATCCCGGACGCCAGCCGCCTCCCGTCGGTTCGCGATGCCGCGAGTGCATACCGCCGCCTGTATGTTCGTCACCTTGGCGCGGCGTTCAGCGCCGGTTCCTTGCCGTCCTCCGCTCCCTCATGAATCACCTCTTTCCGCCCCTGTTGCCCCGCGAACCCTTGGTGGGGCCCGTGCTGGTGCTCGCCGCCCATCCCGATGACGAGGTTATTGGCTGTGGCGGAATGTTGGCCTGGCATGCGCGGCAAGGGCATGACGTGACGGTGATCCATGCGACCGATGGCGCGCAGGGGGATCCGGATGCAAAGGAAGATGACATCCGCGCGGTGCGGCGCCGCGAAGGCATTGAGGGTGTGCGGCGTCTTGGCATCGACCCGGAGCGTCTGCGCCACTGGGATATGCCGGACGGCGAGCTGCCCGAGCATCGCGAGGATCTCACCGCGCGGTTGCGCGCACTGTTCACGGAGATCGCGCCGAAGACGCTGTACGGCTTCTACTTCAACGAGGCGCATCGCGATCACCGAGCGATGGCGCACGCCACCGCAGACGCGGCGGATGCGCTGCCTCCCGATTGTCGTTGCCTGCTGTTCGGCGTGAACCAAGTTCCATCGGGTGGGTCGTTGTTCGACGTCTCGGATACTCACGAAGTGAAGCGTCACGCGGCCCGTGCCCACGCCAGCCAACTTGTCTACATCGATTTCGCGCAGATGAGCATCCACCGCGACAAAGCCGCAACGGTGAACGTGCCCGGCGGTCAGCTCGAGTTCGGCGAACTCTATGGCGACGTGTCACCCACGGAGTTGCGCAAGGTCCGCGACCTGGCTGATCCGCTCTATCGTTTGTTGCTGAAGGATTTGCCGGAGAGTGAGGCATGAAAGCCACGCAAGATGAAAGCGCCCGTGCAGGAGCAGCGGCGAAGGATAAATCGTCGGGAGCTCAATTTGCGACGGTGAGCCTGGTGATCTCCGTTTGGAACCGCATCGACGATCTGCGCGAGAACTTGGTCGCGATCGGCAAGCAAACGATCGCGCCGCTTGAGGTAATTGTGGTGGACAACTGCAGCTCGGATGGCACGCCGGAGATGGTTCGTGCGGAGTTTCCTGACGTGCGCGTGTTCCGCACGCCGCATTCGAATTACGGGGCGTGCGAGACGTTCAACTTGGGTTTCGCCAGTGCGGCCGGTGACTTCGTGGGCATCCTTGACGACGACGTCGTGCTGCCACCGGACTTCATCGAGCGCATGCTCGAAGAGTTCGCGGCCGAGCCGGAAACCACGGTGCTGCTTTCACCCAAAGTGGTCGAGCCCGAGATGCCCGACGAGTACCGCAATTCCCCGGCGGTGAATACGCCTCGCTACATGGCGACGTTTCGCGGTTGCGGCAGCATGGCGCGCCATCACGCGATCCGCGAAGTGGGTTACTACGACCAGCGCCTCTTCATCTTTGGCAACGAGCGCGACCTCACGACGCGCCTCCTCAATCGCGGCTACCGTGTGAAGATGGTGCCGTCGATCGAGATTTTCCACAAAGCGCCGTTTGGAATGCGTCACGGCAAGCGGAGCCTCTACTACCACGTGCGCAATTTTTGGATCTATGCGTTCAAGTACCTGCCCTGGGGGCAGGTGATTTCGACGCCGTTCAAGATGTTGCGCGGCAAGAAGAAAGGCAATGGCGACGGCAAGGCCGTTGATGCAGTGGGTACGATCGGCTTGGGCAAAGCAATCCGCGCGGTGCCTTGGGGTTGGTGGGTGGTGGTGAAGGGGACCTTGGCTGGGATCTGGAATTTGCCCTACTGCTTGAAGCATCGCGAAGTGTGCAAGCACGAAGACTTCGAGCCGCCGCTGAAGTAGTCGCGATCGCCTGTGTCTTGCGTTCAGGCCTCGGCACGACGGCTGAAGCCACGTAGTCGCGTGGCTTCGAGCACGTCATCGGGAAGCACCTGCTCGCGGTCGCTCAAGTCGGCGATCGTGCGCGCGACGCGCAGCAGCCGCACCCGCGTGCGGCCGGAAAGGCGTTGGGCGCGAAGCACATCCTCCAACGTGTTCAGCACGCTCTGGCTGGGTTGCACCGCATGTTCCAAAGCGGCGCCCTCCAGACGGCCGTTGGGGGCTGCGTCTTGACCAACTTGTTCAGAGCGATTGCGCCGCACCTGTCTGGCTACCGCGACGCGTACGCGGGCAGCGAGGGATTCAGTCGACCACTCCTTCTCGATAGGTTGCCGGAACCAGGCAGCATCCAGCGCTGGAACTTCGACCTGCAGGTCAATGCGATCCAGCAGTGGGCCGGAGATGCGGGCGCGGTAGCGAGCGACCGCGGCAGAGTTGCAGGAACATGGGCGTTGCGGATGGCCCTCATAACCACACGGGCAAGGGTTCATGGCGGCTACGAGCTGGAAGTCGGCGGGTAGCGAAAGCACGTACTTCACCCGCGCTATGACGACGTGACCGTCTTCCATGGGTTGGCGCAGGGCTTCGAGCGCTTCGCGCCGAAACTCGGGGAGTTCGTCCAGGAACAGCAGCCCGCGATGGGCCAGGGTCACTTCTCCCGGCCGCGGCTCGGAGCCTCCGCCAAGCAGGCTTGCCGTGCTGCTGGTCTGATGCGGCGCGCGCAGCGGACGCAGGCGACGCAGACGTTCGACGCCACCGCAGGGCAGCACATCACGAAGGCCGCCCTGCACCTGAGCGACGGTGTGGATCTTCAGGATCTCTAGGAATTCCGCGTCCGAGGGGGGCGGCAAAAGTGGCGGCATGCGCCGGGCCAGGGCGCTCTTGCCTGAGCCAGGCGGGCCGATGAATAGCAGGTTGTGACGGCCAGCGGCGGCGACAGCGAGCGCGGTCTTGGGCGTGTGGTGGCCGCGGATGTCGGCCAAGTCCAGGGCTTCTGGTTCGCGCACCGTCCGCTCGGAAGGGGTGGTCTGCTCATGATCCGTCGGCAACACAGTCGGTGTCGTTTCTGCCGCAGCGTGCTGCGCGTCATCCTCTGAATCATGGGTTGGTGCCTGCTCATCCCGACAAAGCCACGTCACGCACTCGTGCACGGACCGAACGCCGATGACCTGTAGGTTTGGGACCAGTCTCGCAAGCGCCGCGTCGCGGCGGCTGGTGATCAACGTGTGAAACCCCCGTGCTCGGGTGGCCAGGGCCACCGACACAATGCCGCGTGCAGGAAGCACTTGCCCGCCGAGCGAAACTTCGCCATGGGCCGCAACGCCCTGCAGCGCTTCGCGGGGCACGCCGTGGCCAAGTGCCGCCAGCACGAGCGCGAGGGGGAGGTCGTAGCTGCTGCCGGTCTTGCGCACGGCGGCAGGCAAGAAATTGAGCGTCACCACTCCGCGCGGCCGATCCACCCCGCTGACGCCCAGCGCTGTCATCACCCGGAAGTAGGCCTCGCGGATGCCTGCGTCGACTTGCCCGAGCAGGCGCGGCACCTCGTTGCCGGCCGCAGTCGCGAGGGTCCCCTCAATTGTGATGGGAACCGCATCGACGCCCTGCAGCGCACCGCACCCCACACTCGCTCGATCCTCGGGTAGCACGACCACGATGCACTGTGTCCCGCACTGCGCTCGAAGTAACCGTCGGGACAGCGCGAACGGGCGCCGAACTCCTTCGTGCCCCGCCCAAAGTGTTGGCATGATCGTCAGCGTCTAGACCGCCCGACGCGCAAATGGAGCGCCGGGCGGTCACCCGTCAACTGGGGTCGATGATGTTCTGGAAGTCAAAGATTGGGTTTCCCGACGTTGCCAATCCGGACCAACCGGGAATGACCACGTCGAGCCGGTTGCCGCCGACGTTGAAGCGCTCTGTCAGTAGTTCGACGTAGAGCGCGCGGAAATCACGGACGACACCCTGTGCATCGGGCCAAATGGGATGGTTGAGGGTGTTGGCGAGATCCACCCACGGAGCTCCCAGCCCGCCGCCACCGTGGCAGTTGTAGACGCCACCCTGAACCTTCGGACCGAAGAATGCCATCGTTCCACCCACGCCGTGGTCCGTGCCCGCGTTGTTGTTCTCCGCGCTGGTGCGACCAAACTCGGAGACCAGCATGATGGTCACGTTGCAGTCGGTCAGGTTGACTGTGCAGTCGTAGATTGAGCGAACAACGTGGCTCAACCATGGGTCAATCACATCGCGGCCCAGCCGCTGGCCGATGTGCGTGTCCAGGCCTCCCAATTCGAGCCCCATGACGCGCGCCGAGGTATTCAGCGCGATCTGCAGCGACTCTTCCGCGGCCTGGGCGAAGGCGTAGCCCGCTCCGTATAGCGGCAGTCCCGCGGCCAGCGCCTCTGCATCCGACGTGGGGAACTTGTCGGCCTGGTGTGCGTAGCCGGCGAGTTGCTGGATCGTGTCCTCCGAATCGAGAATGAACTCACCGGTCGAATCGACGAATTTGTGCAGATCCTTGGTTGGGGCCGCCGACAAATGGTGGTTGTTGAGGGCTTCGCGAATGCGGTCGGCGAATCCGATAGAAATCGGTGTGCCGTCGTTGTCCACAGCCGCGAAGTTGTAGTCGCCGATACTCTTCACGTGGGCGAGGATGCGGTTGGGATTTGAGGAGCGATACATCTGCTGCATCTCCTTGGAAATGCTGGCACCGCGGATGACGCCGGGGAATCCACTGGCGACGTGGACCAGCCGCGCGAGGAAGCCTTCTTCGTTCAGGGTTAGTGCCGGCAGGCTCGGTGTCTCTCCGGACTCGTAGATCTGCTGTTCGGTGAAGTGGGAGCGTGCTCCGTTGGCGTTGCCGCACTGCAAAACAAAGGCGGCGTGTCCGGCGCTGTCCGGGTTCCCCGGACCCTCGGCGAGAACCCGCATGTTGTTGTTGAGCATGGCGAATGTCGAACCGCTGAGGGGGACGCAGTCTGTGGGCGGCACGAACAGGGACGGTCGGACATTGGGGTACGTCAGGTCGCCCACCGGAGAAACTCCGTAGAGCCAATCGGTACCGCCACGCAGGAACACCGTGATCAACTTGTCGGTGGCGGTGTTGCCTGCAAGCCCGGCAGCGGTGCGCTGGATCAGAGCCTGCATGGGCGACATGGAGCTGGCGGCACCGATGGCGCCGAGCGCCCCGAAGCGCAAGATGTCTCGTCGTGAATGGGTCATAGTCTTAGTTTCCGGGTTACTTGAGTGAGCCTTGAATGAACGAGCCTGCAGCACCCGCGCCGATGGCGAGACGTTGGCTGTAGACGAGTGCATTGGCGGGGTCGAGTGCCGTGGGCACGCCGTTCTCGTCCTTCGATAGCGCGTCTTTCACGATGAGTCGGTCCCGGTTCGAATATTGATCGGGGTATAGCTTCTCGAGCAGGAACGTTGCAATCTCCAGTGGGTCGGTCGGGTCATTTACGCCTGCAACGACCATGGCAACTAGATCCATGGAAGGGTGCTCCGCGTAGGGAGCGCCGAATTGGGTGAGCTGCCGGTAGATGTCCGTGAACCAGATTGTGCTTTCGATCCCGATGCTGCTGCCCAGTTGTTCGTCGCTGCGGATAGGGAACCCGATAGGTGGGGCGGTTTGGAACAGGTCTTGGCCGATGCGGGACAATCGATTGATGG
>CBESZZ010000193.1:0-7205 GCA_965534055.1 uncultured bacterium
AGCAAGCCAAACGCGGGAACGACTAGCTCGGATTGAACGGACGTTGCAGGTGTCGCACACGCGACACCTGCACAAGATCGCCGCGGCGTCTAGCGCATCGAAACGTGGAATACGTCCGCCGCCCACGCCCGACCGCGAACAGCCCAACGCGACGCATCGAACCATCGACGCACCTCCAAGGCAGGCGATGGGCACCGTCAAGCTCGGAGACTGCCAACGATGCCCAGAGGCGCAAGAGCGACCGAGGATTCCGACACGTCCCCGATCCACTGCGTGGGCGTCGACGGTGGCATCAATTGAATGGGTACACACCGTCGCGATGCCGCTCTCAGATTCGGATCGTGTCCCCGTTCTCGCGTGGCAGCGATGCTTCCGCACCGCGCGGACACGATCGACTAGCGGCCGCGGCGACGACTCTTTGGGTCGGTTACCGGCAGCTCGGACTCCCAGGAGATCCCCTGCTTGCGCGCGTTTCCGATGTGGACGCGCCGGTCCTTCGCTTCGGGATCGTGGTCGGCTCGCGCATCGCGCAACATCGCGGAGAGCGCATCCACGTCTGCATCCAATCCGCTGAAGCCCAGCACTGTCGCTGTCGTGCCAAACGGCCCCGGCGCCAGAACGGTGACGCCTTCGCGTAGTATGAATTCAGGTAGGACGGCCTCGCCGTTCTTCACCGCGCGCCCTGCGTCAGCGGCAGCCACCGGCGCTGGATCCTGTTGCAACGAACAGTAGTGCTGCAACCCTTGGTGCTCCGTGCTCCATGCGAGTTCAGCGACGGATTGCTCAAGCTTCCGCAGCGCCTTCGCGTCTTTGGCGTGCAGGATCACCAGCGGGAGCTGATCACATGCAGCAACATTGACCGCCAGCGCGAACTCGTTGTGCAGCGGCAGCTGCTCGATCGGCTTCGCCTTCCGCGCGAAGTCCGAATAGGTCGATTCCAGATGCTTGGCGAACGCTTCAGGCGTCTTGAACTGTCGCATCGGCGATCGACTCGCACGCGTCAGGGCCTTCTCCCCGCCCGGATCAAGGATGGCGAACACAGTGTTTTCCAGCGCGCCCGATTTCCCTTTGAACAAACTCAGAAGCACAGCCGCTTCGTCAGAGTTTTCATAGGTCTGCGGACGGACACAGACGAACTCGGCGGCCGCGGCAACAACATTTGGGTTCGAGAGGTAACTCCCCTCGGTTGCTTGGAACCCTGGTCACCACATGCCCGGCGCACCGGAACACTGCGGAGCCGCTGACATCAGCAAGATGGGGCGGCCCGTTCGCGAAGACTCTTCGCAAGCCTCACTCCAGGAACCAAACCAGGCGATCCGTTCCGGCGCCGACTGAACCACAGTTGCCGGCGCATCCTGGGCCGCCATTCCGTGGCCCATGCCGATTGCGAAGAGAAGCTGCGCTGCAGCGAGATGCGGGTGAAGTCTGCTCATGGTGTCTCTCTCTCTCTGATGGTTCCCATCGAACCATCGACCGATACGGAGAGACAAACCGTGTTTCACTGCAAGCCGGCAGATTTAGAGAGAGCAAACAAGCCTGGGACACTTGGGCAAAAGAGTTCATCAGGGTTGTGCGGACCAACCCAGAGCTCCCCCAGCCATCGCGCGGTTCACTGCCACCGAGCCTTCAACACGTCCGCTAGTTGCCGACGACGCCCTCAAGCCCGTTGGACGCCAGCAGACCCGCGGCATTGCTCGGAGTGAGACACACCGATTGGGATGCGAGCCGCAGACCGACAAAGGCAGAGTTGTTGGGGATCGGGATGGAGATGGTTGCCGCGTTGCCCACGTTGTTGCCCACCAGACTGCCGACGGTTGAGGACAGGTGGGAGAAGCAACCCGGTGCGCTAAGTCCCAACTGTGCAAACGACACTGCAGGACCGCGGGCACCAAAGAACGTGACCACAATCGGCGATGTCGGGTCCACGTTGGTCGTTGTGAGGTCCCAGTTCCTACCGAGGGCCGGGCTGTTGCTGTCAAGCGACAGTGGCGCACCACACCCCGCACCAAAGACCTCTTTCGCAGGCGTCACCGTGAAGTTCAGGGCCACCGAAAAATTCGCGGTTCCGAAACCACTGATAGTTTGTGTCCGCACGCGGATACTCAGTGCGCTCACCAGCGAGACTGGAATCTGCATCGGCGCACCGCTCGCGACGGACCATTCGATGGAGCCGTCGTTGCCGATGTCGACTTGAACTGTGGCCGCAGTGGAGATCGGGGTGGTCGAAGTTCCCGACATGGTCAAGACGCCCGCAATGGGCTGGGCCGATTGGATCACCCAGAGACTCTCATGCACCCCCGTCGAAGCGGCACCGGAAAAGCCACCGGTCGCCGATTCGGTAAGCGAGTAGCGCAACCCAGTCGAGGTGGTCGTCGTTCGATAGCTTCCGCTGGCGAAAACTTGCCCGTTGGATGCACTCAAGTTGTTGCTCGGACTCAAGCTGGTTCCGGCCAGAATCACGTCCACGACCTGCCCCGCGTCGCACCTCATCGTGCCGAGGGCAGTGGCCGTGTGAGAAACCTGGGCGCGCAAGCACGGGATGAGCAACAACCCGATGACTGCTGAAGCGAACCGAGAGAGAACAAATGGACTTAGACAACGTTGCATGACTTCTCCTATGGGCGATGTGGACTCCACAGAATGTGGATCTTTCAGTCTTCGGTCTTCCCTAGACCGAGAACTGGACGACGCGTGCAGCGCGCCAAAACTTCCTACAAGCCTCTTTCTCTAACCGAATCGACTCGCACCACGTCAAGAGACCCGCCCTTCGGGACGGACGACCTCTTCCCGGCCCAAGATCTGGGTATCGAACCGATCTCTCCAGGCGCAACGCGACACTTGTCACGGCAGACTGGCTGTCTAGCCCTTCACGCCCACTCCTGGGTGCGACCCCCTAGCCTTCGACCCAACGTGCCCCAACGGGGCACCGCTCTCGCGACCAAGCAAGCCTCCCTCAGCTTGACTAGCCCATGAAACACTTTGCTCGTTTCCTTCCGGCCTTCGGCTGGTGCTCCGCTCCGCTTCTCCTTGCGGGGTCAGCGATCGGCCAAACCGAACCCGCCGACGACACTCCAGCGACGGTCGGTGCAATGCTGACCTATCTGCAAAGCAAGCTGCCACAGCTCTCCGACTCGAACGCCCTGAAGATCGCGAAGCTCGTAGACACGGACGGCAACGGCTCGATCAGCGCGGACGAGTTCTCGCAGCGAATGGCCGCCGTGCAGTCGGTGATGCAGAACGAAGACAACGCACCCGAAGACAACGCCCCCGAAGCTAGCGAGCCAGCGACCGCTCTTAAGATCGCCGACTACATGGATGGGGAGTTCGCAGCCGCTGCACCGCTAACGGCGGGCGACCGCGCGACGTTGCTCATCATCACCAGCAACGACTTGCTCGACGCATGGCGCCCGTTCGCCACCTGGAAGACTCAGCAAGGCAAGGCCACCAAGCTCGTTTCGGTCCGTGAGATTGCTCACAGCTACGAGGCCGACAGCATCCAGCAGAAGATTCGCCTCTGCGTCCGCGATCACATCGACAACCACAGCACCCAATGGGTGTTGCTCGGTGGCGACTGCGTTCCCGGTGGCGGGGTTGTGCCGGGCGGACCAACCACCACGCACGAAATGGAACCAGCCGGCATCCCTACTGACTTGGTCTACCTGAGCACCACGGACTGGGATGCTGACGACGACGGCACCCTTGGTGAGTGGGAAGACGATCGCGAAGAGATCTCGTACCCAGACGACCGCGTCGCCATTGGCCGTGCCCCTGTGCGCAACGCAGCGGACGTTGCGGCGTTCACGGCGAAGGTCCGCAGCTACGAGTCGAGCTATCCCACCGACGGCTTCGCAGAACGCATGCTGTTCACCAGCGCGGACAACCGCTCAGCCCTCAAGGTGAAGAAGAGCTGGGACAACTACATCAGCAAGAACTGGGACGGGGCGGCGCAGCGCTTCTTCTCGGATGAGACCCCTTGGGACGAAGCGGACAAGCCAGGCAGCTTTGAACTCAACGCGGAGAACCTCGCGGAGAACATCAACACGCGGACCTCGGGCAAGATCCACATTCACGGTCACGGTGAACTTGATCACTGGATCCTGGAGCAGTCAGCGTTTCGCGCGAAGCACGTTGACGCACTAGACAACGAAGCGGCTTACCCGGTGATCACCACGGTTTCCTGCAACACCGGCGAATACGACTCCAACCAGGATCCATCGATCGTCGAATCGATGATCCGCCAACCCGCCGCGGGATCCGTGGTCGTCTTGGCACCGATCCGCACGGGCAAGATGCACTTCCACGACGACAGCGACTTCGAGCTGATGATGACCGAGGGCAAACTGGACGGCACGACCATGCTGCTCACGCAGTTCTGGATTCACGCTCTGAAGAACAAGCGCTCGACGGGCCACGCGTTGGCTGCGGCGAAGAACGCCCTTCTTGACGACGCAAAGAAGAGTTCCAACTTTCACCTGTGCCTTTGCGAGTTCAATCTCCTCGGTGATCCCACACTGCCGGTGCACGGCAACAACCCGCGCACGCCCACTGCAGAGGCTCCCGACCATCTCCCGCTTGGCAAGACTGAGTTGACCCTACGCACCGACGCGCCGGGCGCGACCGTGTGCGCATGGAAGGAGTTGGAGGTCTACCAGGTCGTCGAGGCAGACGCCGACGGCACGGTGCGCTTGAGCTTTGAGTTGAAGACCCCTGGCGCATTGCTGCTCACCGTCGCTGGCAACGGCTTCAACACGACCACCAAGAAGATTCCGGTCAACTGACGCGCCCCTGCATCACCTCCCCACCCACCCCGGGCGACTCTGCTCGCTCAACTTCCCCATCTCTAGAACAATGCTCAACACTCTGATGTTGTCCCTCGCTTTGTGTCCGCAAGGACAAACCAGCGAGGCTCCCCAGTTCCATGCCCCCGCCCGCCTGAAAGCCGGAGGCGAGTTCGTCAAGGTTGAAGAACCAGGCTACGCCGCGCCTTGCTGGCACGACGTGGATGGCGACGGCATGCACGACCTCATCGTCGGCCAGTTCGCCGGCGGCAAGATGCTCGTCTGCAAAGGCCTTGAAGGCGGCAAGCTCGAGAAAGGCGAGTGGCTCAAAGCAGAAGGCGACATTGCTGAAGTACCCGGCGTTTGGTGATGCACGTCATCGACTCCACAGTTCGTGGATCTCAATGGTGACGGTTTCACAGACATTCTGTCTGGCTCGTACTCCTGGGAACAGAGCCCCATGGCAGGCACCTTCCAGGTGCTCTACGGCAACAAGAGTGGCGAGTTCAAGAAGGCCGCCACGCTGAACGGCACCGACGACAAACCGCTCATCCTTCCTGCCGGCACCTCGGAAGACGCCGACCTGAACCGAATCTGCACACGAGCGTTCGCCTGCGACCTCGATGGCGATGGCAAGCTCGACCTAGTCGCCGGAAACTTCGCGGGCACGTTCGCATTCTTCAAGGGCGAAGGAAAAGGCAAGTTCGCACCCAAAGCCACGTGGCTGCAAGTCGACGGCAAACCCATGCAGGTTGGGATGCACAGTGATCCCTGCCTCGTCGATTGGGACAGCGATGGCGATCTCGACTTGCTCAGCGGCTCCGGAGAAGGCGGTGCGTTCCTGTTCGCGAACACGGGCAGCAAGACCAAGCCAGCGTTCGGCAGTCCCATCACCCTGCTCGACCCCATCGGGCACGGCATGGGAATGAATGAAGAACCAAAGATCGGCGGAGGTCACATCGACTGCCCGGCTCCTAGCACCCGCGTTTGGGTCAGCGACGTCGACAAGGACGGCAAGCTGGACGTGCTCGTGGGCGATCAGTGCACCATCTTGCACCTCGCGGAAGGCGTCGACGCGAAGATCGCAAAGCAGAAGCTCGCCGCTTGGAACAAGAAGCAGAGCAAGCTCTTCGAGGTTCTGAACACCGAAGATGGCGAGATGCCAGACGACTTCAACGAGAAGTACGAAGCGCTCCTGGAAGAGAAAGCGGCTTTCCTGCGCGAAGAGACCACCGGCTTCGTCTGGCTGCTGCGGCGCAAGTAGGACGTTGACGAGGAGACCTGCTCGACCAGCTGAAACCCGGCGCTCGACAGGATCTCCCCCCCTAGTCGCCGAACTTCGCCCAAAGCTCTGGCAGCTTTTGGGCGCAGAGCTCTTCGTCGTCGAAGTCCCACTCTTCCCCGGTGGGATCGTCCGGCCATGGGCTCGCTTCACCGACATTGCGAGGCATGTCCGACCCAGTCATCGACTCGTAGACCTGCCCGGCCACGTAGCCAAAGAGCTCGTCCGCGATGTCCGAATCCACACCACCTTCGCCGACAACGTTTGCCAGGGAGTCGGGGTCCGTGAGCGCGGCTTCGTAGACCTTCCTGCCAAGGGCAATCAACCCGTAACGGAAGTCCATGAAACTGTCGTCAGAGCAACCGCCGCGAATAGTGTAAGCCGCCGCCCAGAGCATCCAGTCGTAGGCGCGCGCATGCGCGTCGTCGAAGTGCGCCTGAAACTGAACGATGCCGTCGGGCTGCAGGCCGCTCAGTCGCACGCGCAGCGCATCTCCAGCGGTTTCTCCCGCGGGAAGCTCTTCCAGTAGCGCCCAGAAGTCGTCGATTGTCATGACGTCATCTTGGCTGATCCGCGGCACCTAATCAGCGCTTAGTACGCCCGAGCCGCACCGCCGCTACGTGGATCCGCCACGGCGGTCTTGTTGCCGCGCTCATCCAAGGCGATCGCCTGACACCGACCGATGGTCCGCGACTTGGGTGCAAACGTGTGCCCCATCTTCGTGAGCTTTTCGCGCACATCTGGCACCAGTGACAGCGGTTCCCACATCGTGCGGTCCGGCTTCCATTGATGATGAATACGCGGTGCAGCAACCGCGCGAGGTAGCGGCATTTGGTGGTCGACCACGTTGATCGCCACCTGCAGCACCGTGTTGATGATGCGTCCGCCGCCAGGACTGCCGAGCACGCACACCACCTTGTCGTCGCGCACGAGCATCGATGGGGTCATCGAGGAGAGCATGCGCTTGCCCGGCTCGATCGCGTTGGCTTCGCCGCCAACGAGGCCGAACTGGTTCGGCACACCAGGCTTGGCGCTGAAGTCGTCCATCTCGTTGTTCAGCAGGAAGCCAGCGCCGTCGACGACAAGGCCACTGCCAAACGTCGAGTTCAACGGTCGAGTCTGTCGGACGAATCTGCAATCGAACA
>CBESZZ010000194.1:0-7190 GCA_965534055.1 uncultured bacterium
TGCCAAAGAGATGGTGTTCGAAGTGACCGATGTGAGGCCGAGCGCGATCACGGTCTTTGTCTTGGGGCTTTCGCGAACAACTTGGGTCGGCTCGTCGTTGCCGCTCAGTTTGGCGATCTTTGGTGCGAACCCGCTTTGTGAGTTACGCACGTCGATCGAACTCACCCAGCTAGTCGCTGCAGACGGAAGTGGGTTCGCCCGGATTCCGTCGGTGTTGGCCTTGAGTTCGCTTGCTTTACCGTTCTACGCGCAGGCGGTGGTTCTCGACGTAGGTGCTGTGGGGAGTTTGGTTGTGTCGAACGCGCTGGAGTTGAACTACGGCGGTACGCTCTGACGCCGAACGCTCTTGGGGGCGGTCCGGGGTGATCGTCTTCGGCGCCGTACGCGTGGGCGGGATGCCGAGGATTGGGCAGCGAGCGTTGCCTCATTGACCCTCTGGCCACTCCTGCTTGAGGACTGGATGGGAATGATGTGGCTAACGCGCAACGTTCCCGGCTCAGGGAGGACTAGGCCTGCTTCTTCCGGCGCCGACGCTTCCGCACGATCGGCAGAATCCAGATCGCGTAGCCCGTCATCGCCAGGAGCACAGTCCCCAGCGCCACCAGCGGCATCACCCACTCGTGGACCAGTGGCGCGAAGAAGCTGCCGTCGTGGATGTCTTCCAGCAGGTCACTGCGCCGAGGCTGGACCGGGTGCACCTTCAGCGTCACGGCATCGACCTGCATCTCCAGGTGGTCGTGGTGGCTGCGGATCTTGTGGATCCGCTTCCCGAGCCGAAACTCGATCCGATCGATGTCGGCTTCCTCGCGGAAGGCCGGGTGGCCGATGGCGTAGACCGCGTCGAGCACCTCGGCCAGCGGCCGGACCTGGCCGATCGGGGCCATGGTGCCCTGGGCGGTGGGGGGCTGGATCCAGTCGTGGTCCTTCTTCTGCAGCAGCAGGAAGCCAGTCACGGCGCTGAGGACCAGGACGGTCCCCAGCGTGATTCCGGCCCACTTGTGCACCTGCCAGAGAACGCGGAAGAAGGTCACGGTGGCGGGGTAGGGGCTGTGGCGAAGCGGATCGAAGCCTGCGCGATGCTGGGGTGGCCAGGGCGATCGAGGCTCGGCCCACGGTCCCCTAGGGCCCGGACCCGGTCAAGGGTGAGTCGTCGGCCTCGACGACCACTTGACGGGATGCGCTGGACGACTACCTTGCCCGGCCATTTTTCGGAATCGGGCCTGGCCCGCCGTCCGTACCGACTTCCCCTTTTAACCAGGCGTTCACACGCCCGTTCCCATGTCGGACACCACGCAGGCCCCGAAGCCCAAGAAGTCTTCGAAAGACTCAAACCGCATTCGTCACACCCGCAACATCGGGATCATTGCCCACATTGATGCGGGCAAGACGACGGTTACCGAACGCATTCTGTTCATCACCGGCCGAAGCCACAAAATCGGCGAGGTGCACGAGGGCGAGGCGACGATGGATTTCCTTGAAGAGGAGCGGAAGCGGGGGATCACCATCTCCTCTGCAGCCACGACCTGCATCTGGGGTGATTACAACATCAGCATCATCGACACGCCTGGGCACGTGGACTTCACGGCCGAGGTCGAGCGCTCCTTGCGTGTGCTCGACGGCGCGGTCGGCGTGTTCTGCGGTGTGGCCGGCGTGCAGCCACAGTCTGAGACGGTCTGGCGCCAAGCCAACCGCTACAACGTTCCGCGCATTGCGTTCGTCAACAAGCTCGACCGCACCGGCGGCGACTTCGACGCAGCCGTCGAGAGCATGCGCGCCCGCCTGGGAGCAGTCCCGGTCCCGATCGTCATGCCCATTGGCATAGAGAAGGACTTCAAGGGTGTCGTCGACCTGGTCGAGATGAAGGCCTACACGTGGGACGACAACGCCCGCAACGTCGAGATCGGCGACGTGCCCGCAGACCTGCTCGAAGAAGCCAAGAAGCGCCGCGAGATCATGATCGAGGGCGTCGCTGAATGCAGCGATGAGCTACTCGAGAAGTTCGTCGAAGGCGAAGAGGTCACCATCCCCGAGATCAAGGCCGCCATCCGCAAGGGCACCATTGCCCTGCAGGTCACACCCGTGATCGCCGGTTCGGCGTTCAAGGACAAGGGCATCCAGAACCTCATGGACGCGGTGGTCGACTACCTCCCGTCCCCCGACGAAGTCCCGCCGGCGGAGGGCGTCGACCCGGACTCCGGCGAGAAGCTCGTGCGCCAGGGCGATTCAGCCGAGCCATTTGGCGGCCTCGTCTTCAAGACGGTCTCCGACCCCAACGGCGACCTCACCTTCACCCGCATCTACACGGGCATCCTCAGGCAGGGCGAGCGCTACTACAACGTGCGCACCACCCGCATGGAGCGTGTCGGCCGCCTCCTGCGCATGCACGCCAACCAGCGCGAAGCCATCGAAGAGGCGCGCGCAGGCGAGATCGTGGCCATCGTCGGCATGAAAGAAGCCATCACCGGTGATTCGCTCTGCGTCAAAGACGCACCGATCACCTACGAGGCGATGACCTTCCCCGACACGGTGATCTCCATGTCGCTGGAGCCCCAGGCTGGCGGCGACCGCGACAAGCTCTCCGACGTGATCGCCAAGCTCGTCCGCGAAGACCCCACCTTCAAGGCTCGCACCGACGACCAGACCGGACAGATGGTCATCAGCGGCATGGGTGAACTCCACCTGGAGGTCATCTGCAACCGCATCAAGAGCGAGTTCAAACTCGACGTCCTCGTCGGCCGCCCGAAGGTTGCCTACAAGCAAACCATCACCAAGCCCAAGGACATCGAAGCCCGCCACATCAAGCAGTCCGGTGGCTCGGGTCAGTATGCAGTGGCCAAGATCCGCTTCGCCCCCGACGAGGAGGTCGAAGAGTTCGAGTTCAAAGACGGCGTCAAGGGCGGCAACGTCCCCCGCGAATACATCCCCTCCATCGAGGCCGGTATTCGCAATGCTGCGAAGGGCGGCGGTCGCTTGGGCTTCCCGTTCGTGCACTTCAGAGCCGAGTTGTATGACGGCACGTCCCACGACGTGGACTCCAGCAACATGGCGTTTGAAGCTGCTGGCACCTTGAGCTTCCGGATGGCCATTGAAGGCAACGCCACGTTGCTTGAGCCTTTGATGAAGATCGAGGTGGAGAGCCCTGAGGAATACACCGGTGATGTCATCGGTGACCTGAGTTCGCGTCGTGGCATCATCGAAGAGATGGTGACGAAGCCTGGTGGGATCACGACTGTGACCGGTCAGGTGCCGCTGGCTGAGATGTTTCAGTACTCGACGTCGCTGCGTTCGATGACGCAGGGGCGTGGGCACTACAGCATGGAGCCGGATACGTACGTTGCGGTGCCTGCGAACGTGGCGACGAAGGTGCTCGAAGAGTTCGAGGGGTAGTCACCCAGCCGTTCTGCCTAGTCATCGGCTGGCCTGCAGCTGCACTTGGGTGTAGGCCACGGAAACACCGTCTCGATCGCCACGCTTGAGGTTCCGTTGGGCGAAGGCGTGAAGGGTTCCCGGTGTCACGCCTTCGATTCGATCACTGGCGTCAGGCCCTGTGATTGCTCCGCGGTAGGTGAACGTCTCTGCGTAGTCGAACCGCTGGTGGGTTGGACGTATCGACGATGTAGGTCCAGCAGTTTGGACGGTGGAAAGCCGGCGGCGATGGCGGCCAACGACATCTTCGGCAGAATCTGGTCCAACTCAAACTCGCCCACTGCGTTGGCGAATCCCACGACGCGACCACCGGCCTAGGTGGTGTTGCGCGTTTGCAGCCAGATGCTGGCGTTGGGGACCGGTGCGCCGGAAGGGCTCTTCACCGCGCCACGGACTGCGATGCCGCCCTTGAGTTCGAAGGAGACTTCTTGGCGACCGCCTTCAACGGTGATCTTCTTGCGGTCTTCGCGATCGGACACCAGGGTCGACGGGCCGCGGGGCACATCCTCGAACACCACGAGGCCGTCGGCGTTTGTGAGTTTCCGGGCAACGGCGGCGTAGGGCAGGCCGGACACTGAGCGGCGGAGAGCAACCATCACCTCGGCGGCCGGAGTTTGGTCGGGCCAAGTGGCGAGGACTCGCAGCTCGGTGGCGTCTTCCAGTTTGCTTGGGCTTGCTACCGCTTCCACCCGATCGATCTCTGCTTCGATGCGAGTTGGCGCTTCTTGTGCCTCCGTTCTTCCTCTCACGGGGTCAGCTGCGTTGCCTTCGGCGACTGTTGGGGCCCCGGTCGACGGGGTGGTTGAACCGGAGTCGTCGGTGAGGTTCCACCAGAGCAGAGCCACGACTCTGATCGGCATCATTCGACGGTCCAGGTCTCGGGGCGCGCATGAATCGGGATGGCAAGTCTGGCCAGTGGAAATCACTGCGACCGTCGAGATCGAGGATATTTTCGAAACCACAGCGCGATCAGGGAACGGAACGTAGTTCACGCCGCGCCGACCCAGGCGCGGATGAGTGCAACTCCACGGATCTTCAGCCGACATGCCACGAATCTCTCCCCTTCACGGTCCGCTCGTCGCGATTCACACTCTGATTCTCTGTAGTTTCGGTGACTTGTCAGCGCAGACCGGCAGCCAATACGTTCCGACGCACGCGCCGTCCTCGAGTGCGCCTGCACTTGCGGATCAAGCATTCCAGACTGATCTGCTCACAGGGCAGTTCACGTACAAGCTGGACATCTTTACGCCGAATGGACGTCAGGCCGAAAGTCCGAACGTCGCGCTGACATACGGGTCGTCGGCTGGCAATGGTTGGTGTGGAGTCGGTTGGAGTCTCGACTTTGGATTCATCCAGCGGCAAACCAAGAACGGAGTGCCGGTTCGTTGGTCTCCGCCGTCGCCGCTAAGTGAGTACGACGATGCAGCCGGGTTTGAGTTTTGCGTGCAAGGGGTGAACTCCGAACTCGTTCCGGTCGGCGGTAACGTCTATCGCGCGAGAACGGAGAGCGCGTTTATGAAGTTCGAGTTTGTCGACCCCCACTGGGTTGTGACGAACAAGAGCGGTACGAAGTTCTATCTGGGCGAAGATGTTTCGGCCCGAATGGAGCACCCAAACTTCCCCTCCAATGTTGGTTCCAGCGTATTTCGCTGGGCTCTTCAACGCATTCGCGATCCGAACGGCAACGAGACTCACTACGAATACGTGAAAGACGCCGCTGCTCTCTACCCGCAGCGAGTGTCGTACAACGGGAGCGCGAGTTCTCCTGCTTTGCCGGCAACGCACACAATTGATCTCGCCTTGGAGTCGCGTCCCGACGAGAAGCTGAGCTTTTCGTCGGGCTACCGCGTCGAGGTTCGCAAGCGCCTCCGCGGGATCACCGTGGCGGTGAACGGGCAGCTCTCGCGACGCTACGAGTTCCAGTACGAAGTTTCGCCGTCAACCTCACGGTCTCTCTTGGCCCGCAAGCGCGAGTTCGGAACCGACAATGCGACGGCGTTTCCAGACCTCAAGTTCGCGTATCACGAGAAGCCATTCTCGTTCGATCCGATAGAGAACTGGGGTCCGCTCAACAGTCAAGGGCAAACGGCGACGCAATGGAACACCATCCGTGGGGCTTGGAACGCGGGTCAAGAGACCATTTTGGACCTCATTGACATGGATCGTGATGGACTGCCAGACCGAGTCATGCGGCGAGTGGGATCCGTCCATGACGGCTTCAAGGTGCAGTTCAACAGCGGTGATGGATTCGATCCTGCCCTCCACAGTTTCGAGTTCCAGAGCGTCGATCTCGCTCGTTCGAGCTTGATGTACGAAGACGGCGATGGACGAGCGCGCGTGGTCTTGGTCGACATCAACGGCGACGGGTTCCCGGATCGAGTGCACGATGCGTTCTTCTCAGGCCCAACCAACAGCTTCACTGTCGAGCTCGGTAACGGGTTCGGCTTTGACGCACCGACGCAATGGGGGCCGATCGACACACAGGGCGCAGGAAATCTTGACTGGGCCTCGCCGTCGGCGACCGACGAAATGGCGACTTACGTCGGTCTAAGTGACATGAACGGCGACGGACTGGTTGATCGAGTGATGCGCGAACGCTACTCCCCGTACAACGACTTCAAGGTCCAATTGAACACTGGCACTGGGTTCGATCCTCAAGTGCGGGACTGGAGAATGTCGACTCAGCCGCACTCTGGGGCCGGGGGGAACAGTTTGTTCGGTTACGAGTCCACGCCGCTAGCGGCAGGTTCGAACGAGCTGCTCTTCGGCAAGATAATGTCGCTGAGTCTCTACGACATCAACGGGGACGGCCTGCCTGACCGCATCATGCGGCTTAACTCGCAATTTAACAACTTCTTGGTGCAGTATAACAATGGTTCGGGCTTCGAGCCGCACGAGACGTTTGGGCCGGTCAACAACCAGGGGCTCGGTGGCCTACTCGGATCGCCAAATGGTGGCGAGCAGTGGTTTTATCCCGCACAGCCTCCCTTCCAGCTGATCTTCGACTTGGTATACGCGGTCTTACAGGATATCAACGGGGACGGCTTGCTCGATCGGGTCATGAGCCGCGCCAGCGCGCCGCAGAACTACTTCGGCGTTCAGATCAACCATGGTACAGGCTTTGGTCCTATGGTGAACTTCGGGCCGTTCTCCGATCAGGGTGAGCAGCGGATGCGTGCACCAGTCGCGACGTTCGGTTTCGGGACCGATGGCTACGTCGCGCTCGCGGATATCGACGGTGACGGCCTTGTCGATCGGCTGATGCGCAGGCTCACAAACCCTACCAGCGGCATCTTCGTCCAACGCAGCTCAGGTTCGTTTCCCGATCTGATGCGACAGGTCGAAAACGGGACGGGCGCGACGATCGCCGTGAGCTATCGCGTGTCGACGGAGTACGACAATCGCGATCGTGAGTGGACGACCGACCCATGGAGTGAACAGGCTGTCGGTCTTCTGCCGTTCCCGGTGCAGACGGTCGCGTCTGTCTCGGTATCGGATGGGATGGGCGACACCTTTGCGACGTCCTACGAATACGAGCGCGGATTCTTCGATCACGAGACACAAGAATTTCGCGGGTTCAACTGCGTCGCGGTCACAGATCCGTATGGCACTGTCACTCGGAACTACTTCCACCAAGGCGGTGGGTTTGATGATTCCGCTCGTGGTGAGTTCGAGGACGTAGGTTCCATTGCGAAGAAAGGATTTCCCTACCGGGTGGAAGTTTGGGGGAACGATGGATTCAAATACCTCGAAACGATCCATAA
>CBESZZ010000195.1:0-7100 GCA_965534055.1 uncultured bacterium
CCCCGGTGGCATTCAGTCCGCAGGCGAAGAAGGCATCCGTGTGTGCACGGGCAAAGAGCTTTACCGGATCATCCGCATCAAGCCGGACAACGGGCGCAACATGACCGCTGGTGAGTTTGTCCGCGGGCATCCGATTCCGCCGGACGCGCGCTTCGGGTGAGCGACCCGCACGGTTCATCTGGCGCCGACTCCGCGGGCAACCGACCATCGAGCGATGGTTCGGAAACCCCCAAGCCGGTCCGTCACCGGCGCAAGCGCGCCGAAGAGCGTCGCGAGCGCCCGGCAAAGAAGTCGAAGTCGCCACGGCGCCTTGCTCGCGACACCCTGGTGTTGTGGCAGCGGGGCCGTGTGCATCGATTGGCTGCCCATGTCGATACCGAGACCCGCGGCTGGACGCGACGAGATCGCGGCTTCGCGCGCGACCTCGTGCTCGGCTGTGCACGCCATGAGCGCTTCTTGCGCTCGGTGCTCGAAGTGTTCTTTCACAGCGGGATGCCGAAAGACGCTGTGTTCTCGGCGACGGTGATGTGCGGGGCACACCAGCTCCTGTTCCAACCCGGGATCGGCGCTCACGCCGCCGTGCACGAAACCGTTGAGCTACTGCGCGCGCGACGCGGTTTGGCCAACGCTGTGCTGCGCCGCCTCTCCGCCGCGGTTGTCTTGGAAGGCGCGGAGCCCGCAGCGGATGCCGTTTCGCAAGCCGGACCCGCAGTGCCTCTACCGGCCGATGAGTCTGGTTTGACGCGGACGTTGCGGTTGCCGGAAACGGCGAAGGACTTCCCGGATCCGACGACCCCGACCGGCTTGGCCACGCGCTGGTCGCTGCCCGACGAGGTCGTTGAGCGATGGATCGAGCGGTTTGGTTCGGATCGTGCCGCAGCGATTGCGGAAGCCTCGGGCCGAACGCCCGGTCTGGTGCTGCGTGCGATGCCTGGAGCAGAGGGCGCCGACGAACTTTGCCAGCGTCTTGCGTTGGAAGGCATCCGCGCCGTGCCGTGTGCGCGCGCTGCTGGATTGTCGTGGCCTCAAGCTTCTGCTGCTCCCGCGAACTCCCCAGATGGGGCTTCGCCGCTCGTGTGGGTGCCGCCCGGTCAGCCTTCGCCGTTTGCGTCGGATCTGTATGCCGACGGTGTCTTCGTTGCACAGGATCCAGCGGCGTTTGCCGCGGTCGCTGCGATCGATGCGCAGCCCGGAGACATCGTCCTCGACCTGTGCGCGGCGCCCGGCACGAAGACGACGTGGCTTGCAGCTTCCGTGCAGCCCGGTGGTCGCGTCGTGGCGTGGGATCCCGATCCTCACCGTCGTGGTTCCATCGTCGAGAACGTCGTGCGCTTGGGCTTGGAAACGAGCTGTGACGTGGCCGACGCGGCTCCGATGGTCGGCGAGCAGTCGTTTGACCGGGTGCTGGCTGACGTCCCGTGCTCAAACTCGGGAGTGCTCGCCCGGCGGGTGGAGACGCGCATGCAGCTCACGATCGAGGGTGTTGAAGAACGCGCCGGGTTGCAGCGCGAGCTCTTGAACTCTGCGTGTGAGCTGGTGCGGCCCGGTGGGGTCGTGGTCTATTCGACGTGCAGCCTTGAGGCCGAAGAGAACGAGGACGTGGTTCAAGCGGTGCTCGGGTCGCGTAGCGACATGGAACTGAAGCACGCGAACCTGGTGCTTCCTCGGCCCGCACAGCGTCCACCAAGCGGTTCCGAGGGTGAGGAAGCGTCCAAGAACCTCGGGCATCCCGGCCACGATGGCGGCTACCACGCGGTCTTGGCGCGAGCGGACGCGTAGGCCTCGCGGCGGCTCGTCTCGCCGCCTGCGCCCTCTTGCCTGACTTCTATGGGTCTCGACGACCACGGATCTGGACGCCGAGCACTCGGTGGCCCGAATCTGCAGCGAGCTCGCACTCCGCGCCTTGTTCGTTCTGCGTGTTGGTCGATGATGTTGCGGCCCTTTGAATCCACGACTCCCTCATGACGCCTCCTACCGCTTCCTCATCTCTCCTCTCACGGCGCCTCCGTTCGCTCGCGCAGATCCTGGGTCTCTGCCTGCTCGTCGCGCTGCACAGCTGCGGTGGTGAGCCGCGCAAGAAGAAGAGCGGGGGCTCGGGCAACGCAGCGCCCGCAGGCAACAGCGACGCAACTGGCGGCGGCAAGCCTTCGAACTCTATCGATGCATCGGGTCGTGCTGGCAACGCGCCGGACCGGCCAGCACCACCCATCACCGCGGCGATCTTCGCTGAGTGCGATGAGTACTTTGCCGAAGCCAAAGCGCACTACAACGACGCGCAGCGCGCCCGCAAGGACGGGAACGAGTCCAAGCGAACCGAGGAAGCCAAGGCCGGATCAAACCGCATCCGCGACATCAAGGACTTGCTTGAGGTTCAACTTGGGTGGCACGAAGAAGCGGGTCTCGAAGACTGGGCAATTCCCAGCAGTTACGTCACCCTCGAGAAGAAGTTTGAAGAGTGGCAGACGATGGAACGTCGTCTGCAAATGATGGGCGGCAAGTAGCCACCGTTCCCACACGCTGCACCGCCTGTCGCCATGAAGCTCGGTTACGTCACCAACGGTTTGCAGAACCACCGGCTCGACGACGCGCTGCGTCTGCTTGCCGACCATGGCTACCAAGCCGTCGCGATCACGCCAGACACAATGCATCTGGATCCGTTCCGGACGGCGTCTCACCACGTGGAGACGATCGGCGGTCTGCTGCAGCGACTGGGACTCAAGCCGGTGATGGAGACCGGCTCGCGGTTTCTACTCGACCGGGGCCGCAAGCACTGGCCGACCCTTTGCACCCGCGATGAAATTGAGCGCGGTCGTCGGTTGGCGTTCTATGACCGCGTCGCGCAGATCGGCATCGACCTGGGCGCGGACGTGCTGTCGTTCTGGTCTGGCGCGCACGAACCCACGGAGCCTGACGCAAGTGAAGCTTCCCCTCCAGTCGAGGCCGAGCGTGTCGCCACCCGCGACGCGTGGCTTTTGGATGGCATCGCGGAGGCTTCCGAGTTCATCGCAGCTCGTGGACTCATCCCCGCGCTTGAACCTGAACCGGGCATGGCCATCGCTACCATCGCCGACTGGCACGATTGGAAGTCGCGCGGTGCCGAGCGGCTGTCCCGGTTGCGCATGGTCCTCGACGTCGGCCACGTCTACGCGGACTGCACCGGTGAGGATCCGAACGAGCCGCTGGCCGCCATCCGCGAAGCCGCGGTTCACGCGGTGCAGGTGCACCTGGAAGACGCTCCCTTTGGCCGCCATGAGCACCTCCCGCCCGGCGACGGTGATGTGGACTTCCCGGGAGTGTTTGAAGCACTGCGCGCGTCCAGCTACGAGGGGCCGGTGTGTTTCGAGCTGTCGCGCGATTCCCACCGCGCTCCACGATGGGTGGCGCGATGTGCGGAGGTTTTCCGTGACAGTCTCTAGCCGGAAACGAGCACGTTCAGCTGTGAAGTTGCCAGCCTTGCATGCTCGCTCACTGCGAAGCTGCCCGGCGCTTTGCCTTCGCCAAACTTGGTCGTCGCAGCGTGTTGCGAGCGAACCGTCTGACTCGGCGACTTTTGCACCGAACTTCAGCGTCACCCTACTAGACTGTCGGACCGCAATCGGCCTGGTCGGTCTCACCACTTGGCCCGGCTGAAAACCGCGACGCGAGCACACCCACTATGCGGCAGTGTCCAACTTTCGGCGGCGACGTCCGCCCTCTGATCACTCACCAGATTCGCGTACCGCTCTGCATGGAGCGCCAGCGTGGCTTCTATCACAAGTGCCACCGGTGCGCGTATCGAGGGAAGGCGGCGACCTTCGCCCTGGACGATCCCACCGAGCAGGATCGGGATCCCGCGAGCCCGGCGCGCTTGGTCAAGCCGACCGCCGACTCCTAACGCGTTTGCGTCGTCGCTCCGGCGTTTGGCCGGGCGCACACCGCTGAGTCAGCGGTGCTGCTGACTCACGAGTATTCCTGACGCAGAGCTTCGAGAGCCGCGCGGGCACGGGTGAAGTGCGTTTCGAGGTCGTTCGCGAGCTCGCGAACCTTGTTGAGGTCGTGGTTCTGGCTGACCGACTGCAGCTGATCGCAGGTTTCCTGCAGGTCGTGTGCACCCAGGTTGCCGGCTGATCCCTTCAGCGAGTGCGCTGCCTGCTGCAGTTTCTCGAAGTCTTGGCTCGAGAGTCCCTCGGAGACGGCGCGCACCTTGGTGGGGCCGTCTTCCAGGAACATCTCGATGAGATCCAAAAGCAACTCCGGATCGCCGTCGTCCGAGAGCTCCAAGAGCTCATCCACGATGGTCATGTCCAAAACTGTGTCAGTCATCACGTTCCTTCTGCGAGGTGTCCCCATGGCTGCGGTGCCGCCAATCGCATCAGCGGCTCTGTCCGTCTATCGGATCCCTTGCCCAGGCCCCTGAAGTTCCAGGGCCTCAGCAGGGGACAGACCGGGTGGTCGCAGACTCTCCGGCCCGTGGCATCGCCGCCTGCGGGTCCACGTCGGGCCGGATCGTTTGAAGGATCTACCGGTGGGAAGGCCAGGCGGGGGGCGACCCCCGGTGCCTCATGAGTCGTCTTGGAATCAGACCAGGGCGCGGATCTGCTCGTCGGAAAGCAGGCGCTTGCTGGACTTCCCCGCGTCGAGCACGCGCTGCACGCGCTCGTCGGTGGGCTCGATTCCGAGCTTCTCCAGCGCGAAGGTGGCGTTGGATTTGCCGCTCATGGGGCCAACCCGGATCCTCTGTTCGAGGCCCACCATGTTCGCAGGAACCCCCGAGTACACGGCATCTGCCAGTTGTACGTCGTTCTTCCTGAACGCTTTGATCACCGCGGCGGCGTGGACGCCGGTGCCGGTCTCAAACGCGTCTTCGCCAAACACCGGGTAGTTGTGGGGCATGGTGACCTCCAACGCCTCGGCGCATCGCGCGACGTACTCCGGGAGGCGAGACAGGTCGTTGTCGATCCAGCCTGCCAGCTTCGCGTTCACCAGCAGCAGGTCCATCGGCGCGTTGCCAGCGCGCTCGCCAACCCCCAGAGCCGTGCCGTGCACGCGCGTCGCTCCGGCTTCGATGGCTGCTAGATCGTTGGCGATCCCTAGGTCTCGGTCGCGGTGGCCGTGCCAGTCGATGCCGATGGTGGGGTCGTGGGCGGCCGCTAGCTTGCCGACGAAGTCGACGACGGACGCCGCGCCGTGGGGAGTGGAGTGGCCGACCGTGTCGCAGACGCACAGTCGTCTCGCGCCCAGTTCCATGGCCGTGCCGTAGAGCTCACGCAGTGCGTCGGGATGAGCGCGGGTGGTGTCTTCGGTGACGTACATCACCGGCAAGTTGTGGTCGCGGGCGAAGGTCAACGCATCGCGGGTGTGCTGCACCATTTTCTGGAGCGTCCAATCTTCCGCGTAGCACCGAATCTGACTCGACCCGATGAAGGCGCAGACCTCGATGGGAATGCCGGCCTTTTGCGACATTTCGACTACCGGTTCGATGTCGGTCACGACGGTGCGGCAGGCCACGTTGAGGCCGATCTTCAGCTTGTTGTCCGCGACGTGCTTCGCCAGCTTGAGGATGTCTTCTCGCGGGCGCCCGCCGGCTCCTGGCAGGCCGATGTTCGCGGTGTGGATGCCCAGCGCCGCCATCAGTTCGAGCAGCTCGATCGTGGTGTCGAGGCTTGGGTCGACCACCGAGGGCGATTGCAGCCCGTCGCGCAGGGTTTCGTCGTCGAACTGCAGGCTCTGCGGCTGGAAGGGCTTCCGCCCCTCCAGGTTCCAGTCATAGACCAGGTCATCAATGCGCGTCATGCGCGGCAGTCTACAGCCTGATGCGGCTCGATTGCCGCAGCCAGCTCAGCAAGGCGGGCCCGGCTAGCTGTCAAGGTCGCGGTAGAACGTCTGCGTGTCTTCCAGACCCTTGAGATACAGGTGCCACTCCAATCGCTCGTCTGTGGCGATAGTGCGTTCGACCGCGCCCGAAGCGACGCCGAACATCTCGTTGACCGCCGAGTCGGACAGGTAGACCTCACCGGTCAGCTCACGGCCCTCCAGGACCGGTTCCAGAAGCAGGATCTCGTCCCCGAGCAGCGTGCTGTCCTGAAGCATCAGGCGGCGGTTGCGGATCAGATCGTCCTCGTCGCGGCTCACTAGCTTCACGAGCTCAGCGGCGTCGGCGTAGGCGTTGCCTTCGTAGAGCTCCTTGAAGAGCAGGTGGACGACGACGACCATCTCTGCCTCAAGCAAGCCGTGTCGCTGCATGAACCGCAGCGCCGGAAGCGTGACCGTGGGCTCGCTGGTCTTGGACAGACGTTGGCGGATGCGACGCCAAAACGTGTCGATGCGCTTGGTCGCGCTGGCCTGACTGGCGCCCAGTGGGTGATGCAGCCGATCCCAGCGATCCGCGTGGAACGCGCGCTCGCTGCGGTGCTTGTAGAGATTGTGCAGGATGCGGAGGTCGACGAGCAGCTCACGGTTGTGGCAGTATCCGTCGATCTTCCGGCGCCTCAGATCTTCCGGAACCGCACCGCCGACCTCGTGGCGGAACGCCTCGATGGCTTCATCCGACAAACGAAAGCGCGTTTCCAAAACGTCATGGGCTTCCTCTTCATCTTCGGTCACCACCAGACCACTTGCTCGCAACGGGGCGGTGTCTTGGAACGACTCCATTCCCGACAGCACTTCGAACGACGTTTCGAACACGCTGGCGAGCAGCACACGACCTTCGGTTTGACCTTCGTCGGAGCGCATGGCCCGGTGCAACATCACCGCCAGGATCTCGAAGTCCTTGGGACCGAACGAGTACTCGCGCATGATCTGTCCGAGCGGACCTTTGAACCGGTACTCGGCAAGGTTGCGCGTCAGTTGATCGGACTTCCTCTTGCTCTGACGACGCAGTCTTGTGCGCGCTTCACGATGCAGTTCTGGGTCCGACAAGCGGTTGCGGATGCGGTGCAGATCGTCACAAAGGTCCAGCAGCTTCCGTACTGCCGTCGATCTGGTGGAAGATTTCATAAGTGCTTGTCTGGCGTAAGAATGCGGAAGGGGTCCGGGTGCGAGGAGAGCTGTGGTACGGGCCCCCGCAGGGACCCGCAAGACCGCCCCCGACACGGCCGGCCGGAAGTGATTTCCACAAGCAT
>CBESZZ010000196.1:0-7097 GCA_965534055.1 uncultured bacterium
ATCGGCTTCGAAGTTGTGCCGTCGAAGCAGTGGCTCGAACGACGTTTGAGCATCCGCATCACCGGGCCATACCTGACGCCGGAGTTCTTGACGGAGCATTGGAGCTACGCGTTGGGCGATACCGATCTGGTCTAACGGGCCTGGTCGAGCCGGACCTGACGCAGAACTCCGCGTCGATCAACCCACGAATCCGGGGCTGCTAGCGAATCGGACGACCGAGTGTCTCACGGCCTTCGAGGTACGGTCTCAGCGCTGTGGGAATCCGCACCGTACCGTCAGCTTGCTGGTGAATCTCCAGAACCGGAATCAGGATCCTCGGACTCGCGACCACCGTGTTGTTCAGCGTGTGACAAAACTTCGGCTTGCCGCCGCCGGTTGGCCGGTAGCGGATGTCCAACCGTCGGGCCTGGTAGTCGTAGAACCGGGAAGCCGAGTGCGTTTCGCCATAGGCGTTCCGCGAAGGCATCCAGCACTCGATGTCGTATTTGAACGCCTGCGGCACGCCGAGATCGCCACCGCAGACCGCAACGACGCGGTAGGGCAATTCCAGCGCAGCGAGCAGCGCTTCGGCGTTCTTGACGATGGCTTCGTGGTGGGCCAACGACGTCTCAGGATCACCCACGTCGAGAATCACCTGCTCGACCTTGTGGAACTGATGCACTCTGTAGAGCCCCTTGGTGTCCTTCCCGTAGGTGCCAGCCTCACGACGGAAGCACACCGAACGGCCGACGTAGAGCTTGGGTAGATCCTCTTCCTTCAGGATCTCGCCGGCGTGCAACGAAGTCACCGGCACCTCAGACGTGCCAATCAGGTTGAGCCCGTCGCGCTCGCAGCGGTATGTCTGCTCTTCGCCGCCAGGAAAGAAGGCAGTGCCTTCCATGGCCGCGTCACGCACGAGCAGCGGCGGGTCGACCGGCATGAAGCCGCGCCCCACCATCAGATCCACCGCCATGCGCAGCACCGCGTCCTGCAGCAGAGCGCACTCGCCGAACAGCATGTAGTTCCGCGAACCGGCCATGTGCGCCGCACGGGCAAAGTCCATCCATCCCTGCCGCTCACCGATCATGTCGTGAGCGAGGGGTTCGAAGTCGAACTTCGGCGGTTCGCCAACACGACGAACCTCATCGTTCGCGGTGTCGTCCTCGCCGTCTGGAACCTCGGGATCCGGCAGCTGCGGGATCTGCATCAGGGCCAACCGCAACCGCTTGCGCAGCACCCGCTCTTCTTCTTCAAGCACCTGCAACTTGGCCTTCAGAGCTTTTTGCTGCTGCAGATGGGCGTCGCGATCTTCCGGCGCGAGCTTGCCGAACTGCTTGCCCGCAGCCTTCTGCTCCGAGCGCATCCCATCGAGACGCGGGATCAGACCCCGCAGCTCTTCGTCGACGGCGAGGACTTGGTCCACAGCCGCAGCTCGCTCAGGGAAGTGCTTCTTCAGGGCGCCTGCCCTGACAAGGTCCGGATTTTCACGGACGACCGATAAGTTCAGCACGGCGGGTTCTCGCTGGCGATTGCTTGACGACCGCGAGACGCGGTCGGTTTTTGCGCAGCCGATGAATCGGCACACGGGATGCCCGACGGTTCGCCGGGCATCGCCCGACTACTTGAAGGGCGACTGAAGTTTGCCGAAGAGCGGGTTCTTCTTCACGCGCAATCCGATGAGCGCCTCATCCGACTTCACGGGGACCTTCAGTTTCATGTCGCCTTCCTTCATGCCCGCAGGCATCGGATAGGCCGCGAGACCACTGCCAGCCACACCATTCGCCGCATTGCGGGTGGCCTGGTCGTAGAGGGTAGGATCGGTCATGGCGGCGAACTCCCCAACCACCCGCGCACCCTTGCCCGATGCATCTTTCGATTCCAGCACTTCGGGGACAAGTACGGTGTTGAACAGGCCGTAGAGAACCAGGCCGGAGCGATCCTTCACCGCCAACGTCGTCCCGTCAACCAACACGTGGCCGTCTTCCACTGGAGAGCGCTCAAAAGAAATCGTGAACGGCGCGCCGGCCTCGATGACGCCTTCCTTGCCCTCTTCGACCAGCGTCGGCTCCGCAGTCCCCGGCGCGATTCCGGCGTGCTGCAAACGCGCACCTTTCCCGTTGAGAATGCGTCCACTGATGAGCTCATACTCACCGACGGGGACGTTGATTGCCTTGCCGCTACTCACGTCGAACATCGCGGCGCTAAGCGCACCCCGCCCGCGGACAATCAGGCTGTCAGGGCTCGTAGACTTGCTGCCATCCCAGTCGAGCTTCAGCGTGCCGGTCTTTAGGAACTCGGCGTGGAAGGGTCGCGACTGCACGGCCGTGCCGTCCTTGGCGAGCTCCAGGTAGAGCCACTGCTCGCCGATTTGCACGAATTGTGAGAAGGGCACGCGCTTGCCACGCTTGCCGACACGCATCGAATCCAGCGAAGGCACCGATGTCCCATCGCGGGTATTGCCGGCGGTGTAAACCTTCAGGCCAAGCTCGAAGGGATCGGACTCGAACAACTTACCGTTGCTGTTGTCGTCGTAGAACGTGACTCGTTCACCGGCGATCTCCGTCGTCCAGCTTGCAGCACTGAGATAGCCGATCGTGGCGTAGTCCGTCGAAGGGGCGAGGTTCGCCTCGAGCTGGAAGTGGCGTTCCTTGTCGCTGCCCTGAAAGAACCACATCGCGTAGGGCTTCTTCTTGTCTGCATCGAGGAAGAACTTCGATGGCTTGGGCTTCCCGGAAGGCTTGATTTCCTGGGTGTCATCGTTGGGCGAGTTCGCGTTGATCGAGATGCCGAAATCACTCGCACCATCGCGGGTCATGTAGATCGGCTGGCTGTTGAACCACGGCAGATGCGACGAGCTGCCGTTCCCGGCGAGGACTCCGACCATCCATCGTGACGGCAGCGGACCACCGAACGCGAATACGTCGTCGCTGGGCACCGCGCTTTGCATCTCGAACTTCAGGTCGTGCACCGTGGGCTCAACGGCGGGATCGAGCAGCGCATCGACGCCTTGGGCATTGGGATCGAAACCCGCGTCCTTCAGCTTGTCGCGGTTGTCTTCGGCCACCTTCAAACGCTCTTGTTCCGACTTCAGTAGGTTCTGCGACTGGTCGTAATTCGTGCCAAACGTGAAGTCCAACTGCTGGCGCAACGCCATGAAGCGCTGCAGCGCGTAGATGGTCATCTGCTGATCTTCCGTCGAGCGCTCGGGGATGTTCATCGTCAGCTGCGTGACGAGCAGCCACGTGTCTGCGCCGCGCAGAGCGTTGCCGATCTGCTCGAAACTCTCGGCGGTCTTCTTCGAGGCGTCCGTGACGTTGAGGTAGGCCTCCCGGGTGTTCATCTGCGCCAGATCATCGCGCGCCGCGTAGCACTTATTCAAGCTGGTTGCGTAGTTGCGCTCACGCTTGGCCATGTCGCGGTCGAGACGGCGCGCGCGACGAATCATGTTGTCCGCAGCGCTCGAATCGGGGAACGCAGTCTTGAAGGCCTTTTGGATGATCTCCGTCGTTTCCAGGTCGGCAGCCGATCCCGCAATGGCCTGCGGCCCAACCAGAGACAGGTGGTAGAGCGCCCAGTAGGGATCGCTGCGCACCGACTTCTGGATCTCCTTCTCGTCGTTGAACTTGCGGCCTTGGTTGAAGCCCGCGAGGAACTTCTCGTAGGTCCCGGCTTGAGCGATCGCCGGAGCAGCGAACATGGACCCTGCGGTAAGCAGGAGGAGGGCGGACAAAAGACGCGTGCGCATCATGGTCGAGGGGGGTGCGGGTTCACGCTTGCCGATCGGTCCGCGCGGATCGCGCGGCGATTCCTGCGATGCGCAGGGCGGCAAACTGTTCTTCGAGCAGTACTTGGCCGTGGGGCCTGGCTCCCCAGTGTAACCAAGCCGCCCCCGCCCGGTCAGCCCGCAAGGACTGATGGACCGCGTTTCTCAGTCCTTCAGCTCTTTGCTGGTCTTTTTGAGGAACCGCTGCTCTGCGGGAGTCAGCGACTGAATGCCCTGCTCCTTGACCTTCACCAACAGGTCATCCAGCACCTTGCGCCGGTTGGCCTGTGACTTCGCCTCCCGCCCTTGCTTCCAGGCCCCAATCTTGCCGGGCGCGCCGCGGAGCAAGCCCTTCTCGTGGGAGAAGGGGTCGAAGTCCCGAAACCACCCGAACCGGAACGCCACCCACCCAAAGAACGCGCCACCCAAGTGCGCGCCGTGGGCGACGCCGGAGCTGCCGCCTCGCACAAGCTCCACGTAGGTCGTGTAGGCGCCCATCCCCACCAGGACCCAAGCCAGGACACCCAGCCGGATCGGGAAGAAAATCAGCAGCACCGTGGCTCGCGGGTTCATGCACGCCGCGTAGACCAGCAGGCCGTAGCACGACCCCGAAGCGCCGATGATCACCGGATCGCCGCGACTCATCAGCGCGGCGAGGCCGATCTGCACAAGACCTCCCACCACGCCCGCGACAATGTAGAGCTTCCACGTGCCGCGATAGCCCAGCCGCCCTTCCGCCATCGTCCCGAAGAAATACAGCACCAGGGCGTTGCCCAAGATGTGCATGGGCGACGCGAAGCTGTGGACGAACTGGTAGGTCACCAGCCGCAGCGATCCGAGCCCGAAGAACTCGAGCATGCCAGACCAGGACAGGCCCAGGTATTCCCCGAGAGGGGTGCCCTGCACGCCGGTCCAGATCATGTTCAGTACGAACACGACCGCGTTGAGAATCAGGAGCTGTTTGACCGCTGGAGTCAGCGGTGGAAACGCCATACCAGGTCCGCCGCGTTCGTATCCGACCATCGATTCGCCGCTTCTTTCGTGCCCTGAAAACTCCACCACCCGAACTGGGTGATGGCGTGATGAGTTGGGTGCTGAAGACCCGTTCGCTGTCGGTGATCTCGCTGCTACCGTGTGCGTCTCAGGCGAGGCGAATTCCCTCGCAGGAAACCTCGGCACCGAGCCGCCCGCACCATTCCACCTGACGCGACCGAACCACACGATGCCCGCCAAGATCCTCGACGGCAAGGCTCTCGCAGCACGCATGCGGGAGCGATTGAAAGAAGCACGGGAGAAACTCGGGGACCGCCCCGTGCGTCTGGTCTCCCTGGAGGTCGGTGAAAACCCAGCCGCCGCGGTCTACATCCGCAACCAAGCGCGGGCGGCCAAGAAAGTCGGGATCGAGCTGGACGCCCGCCAAATGCCCAGGGACATCTCCCAGGCGGACCTGCTCGGGACGATTCGAGAGCTCAACGCCGACCCCGAGATCACCGGTATCCTGGTGCAACGCCCCCTACCGCTGAACATCAACGCCCGCAGCGTCCAGCACGCGATCCACCCGGCGAAGGACGTCGAAGGCATGAACCCGGCCAGCATGGGCGCGATCCTCTACGAGGACCCGATCATGACGCCGTGCACCGCTGCGGCGGCTCAGGAGCTCATCGTCGAAACCGGGGTCTCCCTGCGCGGGGCGGAAACCGTCGTCGTCGGTCACAGCGAGATCGTCGGCAAACCCATCGCGATCTTGCTGCTGCATCACCTAGCCACTGTGACCGTGTGCCACGTCGGCACCCGCAACCTAGAAGCACACACCAAGCGCGCAGACATCTTGGTGGTCGCCGTTGGCAAAGCCGGCCTCGTGCACGGCGGCATGATCAAGCCCGGTGCTGTTGTCATCGACATCGGCATCAACCAGGACCCCAACGGCGGGATCGTCGGCGACGTCGACGACGCTTCGGCCCGCGAAGTCGCCGGGTGGCTTACGCCAGTCCCCGGCGGTGTTGGACCAGTCACGGTTGCCATGCTGCTGCGCAACACACTACGCGCCGCGGGTGCGGATGTCTGAGCTGAACATGTGATGCCCGGCAGTGTGCGTCACAGACCCTTGGCGAAGCGTGTCTATGCGATGCCGCGAGAGACACGCGGCTTGGCGAACTACCAAGTGAGTCGGATTTCGAAGCTCTTGTTCACGCCCGCAAACTTGACCCTGACGTCCCCTGCAGTGACCCAGTAGCTGGTCGTGGTTGCTGCCGAAAGCGCCTGGTCACTAAACACTTGCGTTCCGTTCGCGATGTTTAGTGGCGATTTGGCGCCAATCTGCTTCAGGGTCACATAGACCGAGTCCCACGGCTCAACATCGTCGAGAGTCATGATCACGTCTGGTATCTGGGAATCTGGCTGCTCGGGAAGCACTGGCCAATCCACGACATACGAGAAACCTTCCACGATCACAGCGGTTTGCTTCTCGTTGACTAGAGTGAATGGATCCAGAAACGCGATCGTTCCAGGAATCGTGCCTTTGGGAAGTCGCTGCATCGTGTGCGGTTTGTGGCTCTGGGGAACCACGCCCGGGTAACGCAAACGGAAGTGGCCAAAGCGAAACTTCGAGAGGCGGGCGTAGCCCGATGCACCGATTGGGGTGATGTCCGCAGCCCCGACCTGCATCAGCGGATGGTTGCCGATGATGGTGCTTCCCGGAGTTCCCCAGAACGAACCATCCACATCGCGCACCGCAATCCCATACTTTCGCCCGTTGGCGAGATTCTGAGGAGAATTGTAGCTCGTACTGAACGGCTCCCCTTCCTGAGAGTGCCCCGGAGGGAACACCCAATTGGCATAATTCTTCACGGATACCTTCGGAAGAACGTTGGGTTCGTGAGTTAGGCCACGCAGCAGCCCGTTGGGATGCAAAGCTGAAGCACCTGCACCAAGGATTGCGAAAGTGTCCACTTGATTGAAGTTGATCAAGTGGGAATCGAACAGCCGAGCAGCACCATCATAAACCACGAACGCGACTTGATCTCCGATTCCAAAAGTCACGTTGCCACTGTTGGCAACGATCACCGAGTTTTTTACTGTGTGGTAAGCAGCAAGCCGGATATTCGAATTGTTGTCTGAGAACTTGCAGTTATCAAAAATGACCTCGTGCGGACTGACTCCGGCGTACAACCCCATGTCGCAGCCGTAGATCGTGAGATCTTGGATCGTGGGCACGCTGCCGGGATTCCAAGCAATGTTGCCGCGGATCGAATCATCGTGCGGGTCGTTTGGGTCACCCGGATTCACGGCATCATTGACATCGAACCCGCTCCCCGAGCTATGGCATACGTTGCCGTCGAAGCTACCGAGGTCCCTC
>CBESZZ010000197.1:0-7088 GCA_965534055.1 uncultured bacterium
CGCCCAGATCTACCCAAGCGCTGCCGTTCCAGCGCAGCGCAGGACTCCCGGTTGTGCGGATACCCACGGCGATGTCGCCACCGGGCAGGTCCACCAGCGCGGTTGCGTCGCTAGGCAAGTTGTCGCCGTATGGCTGCCAAGCGTTGCCGTTCCATGCAGCGACGCCGTCGTGGTCGCTACCGTCCGCGAGCCGGAAGTAGCCACCCGCCAAGAGCGTGCCGTCGGCGTGCTGCAGCAAACGTTCGCACGCAGTGCCTGCGCGCAACCCGCCGTTCATTCCCGCCCAAGCGGTGCCGTCCCAAACGGCTAGGCCGTGTGCTGGAAGCGATCCCGTCGCGGTGAACGCACCTGCGGCAACCAGCCTGCCGTCGGGCAGTTCGGTGAGGTCCCAAACCAGTTCGTTGAGTCCAGCGCCCATCGGCACCCATCCCGTGCCATCCCACCGCGCCATGTTGTCCATGAGCAAGATGCCGCCAGCGATCAGATCACCGTTGCTGAGTTCAACCAGCTTGTAGACCCAGTCACCCGAGTCCGGTGTGCTCATGCTCGTCCAGGCGTTGCCGTCCCAGCGCGCAACCTTGTTGGCCGGTGCACCGCCCGCCTGTGTGAACAGCCCGCCGATCACCAGGTCACCGTTCGCCATCGGCAAGATCGACTGCACCAAGTTGTCGGTCCCGGCTCCGAGCGGGTGCCAGCTCGAACCGTCCCAGCGAGCGATGCTGTTGGCGAGCGTCCCGTCGACGCCCTGAAACAGACCGCCCAAATACATGTCGCCATTGGGCATCGCGGTGAGTTCGAAGACCGACGTGCCCGTTGGCTGGCCGAGGATGCCAGGAATGTCCGCGCGGACGGTGTTGCATTGGCCCGTTGCTGTGGACCAGGTCAGGAGGCTGGCGGCGACAATTGCGGTTCTCAGATACATGGCGAGGCGATCTCTTCGAATAGGAGTGGATGAACCGTCAAATCAATTGGTGTGCCGCGCGAGTCTAGCAGATCGCCGGATGCATCGATTGGCCCGGAGCGGCTCTGTGGGGGAGGGAACGGACCTTTCGGTTCGCTGGATCTGGCAAGGGTTCAGAGCCCCGCTGCCGACCTCCTGTCGGGATCCCGTCGTCCTTCATGCGTGGCGCCGACCGTCCACTGGAAAGCCGGAGCGATGTGGGGGGGGGCGTCACGGTTGCTCGGAACGGCGGGGGACGAACTGACCGAGGCTCAGTGCCCGTTGATCTTAAGGTCGGAGACTACGAACACTCCGGCAAACGAACTTTCATCAACGCTTCTAAGACGGGTGGGGAGGTTGACCGCATCTTGACAAGTCAGTCTCTGGGTATATCGTGCATGGTCGCCCCCGCCCTTTTCTTTACGCATGCGTCTTGGCCAGTGCCAAAGCGTACGTGATTCATATTACCAAAAGGCGCGGGTTAAATCCGTGCAAAGGGACAATGCATGCCCTGCAAGCTAGTAATCAGTTGGTTTTCGATTCTCTTCGTTGCCGTGTTGGGAGGGCCGGCTCAGGCGCAAACGATTCCCGAAAAATGCCTCGAATTTACGAACCTACCCGATGGGTCAATCGTTACGGAGATAGACACGGAGGGCTGGGGTAAGGATTGTGAATGAGTATCGGGTCACAGCGGAGAAGGCAGCAGCGAGGATCAGCATAAAAACCACGCCGGGTACTCCATCATTCTCCCAGCTGTCTATTGGATTGAAGGAGGTACCTCAACGCTAGGCGAGGCTTCAATAGCCATCGACACCGGAAGTGGTGGAACAGGCTATGGATCGAGTTTGGGGACTGCCGAGGCTAAGATTAATTCCACTGTATCGCTGAGCCAGGCGGCTGTTGCGGTGACGACCGCTGGAACCCCGGTTTCGGTAGGGGGTGGCCTCACGTTGTTTGGGGTTGGCGGAAGTGTGAATGCCAATTACGTTCCGCATTCTAGTCAGGGCACGGTGGCAACTGAACCCGATACAGATCTAATGACTCCGACCTGTGCGAATGCGTTGGTTGTCTCTCTGAAGACTTGGTGTAGGTCGAAGCTGACTTTGACTGGCGCGTCAACAGGACTTGCTAAAGCAACGGGAAAGGCAGGCGCCTTGGTAATCTTCACGGCAAAGTCGGAAAACGAAGAACCAGAATGAAACTCGCCCGCGTGTCTCGGTGACGTTGCTACTTTCAAGTTCAAGCCGACCCTTCTAGAGAACGCGCGAGAGCAGTGCCATTTCTGTTTCAAATCGTTCGCGGACGCCTGACCGAGCGGGCGAGTCCGGGTTGAACACTCTGCGGACAACCTATTTCTATGGGTTCTCCGCAGAGTATTCGAGTGTCATTAACAAAATCACGCTAACATGGGTCGTCAAAAGGTAATCGTTGTCTCTTCCGGGCTAATTGCGGTTACCGTCATGCTCTGGGTATTCCTGGAAAGTGGTGAACCCCTCAGGACTCCAGGGGAAGAACTGCCCTTGGCGCCTGAGCGAAGCCAAGTTCGCTCTCTTGAGCCCGATGTAGAGCAGGCCGGATCTCGAAGCGAGGTTGGCTCTCCTATGTCGTTCCAGATTGTTGAGGAAACTTCTGGAGAGGTTCTTCGGGAAATTTCATGGGAAGCCACCTCCAACGATCACGAAAAGGTCACTGGACGTACAGATGCGGAAGGGAGCCTGGATCTTCCGATGCGGAGCGATTGGATTCTTTCGTCGCCGGCGTTCTTTTCGATTTCCGTGCCGGCTCTGCAGCTTGAGCCGCTCATTGTAACCGGTTGCAGCCGAATTCAAATCGACACCGGCAGCGATCCATCATGGTTAGCCAATCTGGTCGCGTGTAGAGCGTGCTCCGACGCAATGGACACCAAAGAAGTCGCGTATGCGTACGCCGACCAGACTCTGAGAATCGGCGCGGTGCCATCCCAACATACATGGGGCTACGGCTGGGAAGTCTCCTCTAACAAGGAACACCGGGTTGCAACAAGCTTAGAACAATCAGTAAACATCAAGTCTCCACAGTCGAACTTGTGGAGTGGGTTGACCGACCGGCCGAACGTGCAAAGACTTCCTGTTGTACCGCAGACGACCCTCTGTCCTCTAAGTGCCGGAATCGAACTTCCTCCCGGTGGGGCTGCTGTCGTCGAGATTGAGCAGCATGTTTCAGATGGAAGAATTGTTGTCAAATTCGATGACGACATAAAGGCTTGCAAGGACTCAAAAGTCGTTCTGCGGACTCTACAAGATAGTGGCGCCACAAAAATGTGGCACATTGTGGAAGGTGGAGAGTCGCATCCAACTCGATCTGATTTGCTTTGGACATCTCCTTTCCTGCCTCCTGGTGAATATCGAGTCGATCTCGTCGGTGTTGCTGAAGACCCGAGCGGGAGCGCGACGATTCATGTTAGGGGATTCCAAGGAGCACTCCGGCGTTCGGAGATTTTGACAATGGCATCTTCGGAAATGAAACCGGGATCAATATGGTGCACAATAGATGCGTCGAGTTTGAATGGCTCAGCGAATTTGCTTTGTGACTTTTCGATGGGTGTGAAGCATCGCGTCATGGTCAATGTCCCCGTCCTACTTGGCGGTTCGCTGCGAATCGGTCCGTTCGGCGGCCTGAAAGGGTTGGTTAGGTTGACCTCGGAATCTGGGGACACACTGTTCGAGGGCTCAGGGGAAATCCCGGCGAATCTGGCAGTGCAGGGAAAATAGGGCACTCCCAAGCAGATATGACACGCCGGGAGAGCGTCGTCGAAACCGTTTTGCGCAAGCGGGGCCAGTATCTTCTTTGGTCCCTATGTCGAATAGCTGCGCTCCGTCAGCGTCAAACATCACGAACCACCAACCCATCGGGCACAGTCCAGAACCAGCGATCGTCCAGTCATCCGTGGATCGACATTGGGGGTTGCCTCAGCTCATCAAACGCGGCGTTCCACGCAACGTTCACCAGCCCGGAGTTTCAAAAGCGCCTCCAGGCGTATCCCAGCAGCGCCGTCGCGAGCCCGCACCTATTCAAGAAGCTCGCTGTGGTTGGTCACTGCGTGGGCTAGCCACACTTCGACCTGGTTGTGAGCGCGTGTGCCGCGCCTCCGAAAGAACCGTTAGCTCTCTCGCGTCGGGAGAATGCCAAGGCGTCGCCTCCGTCCTCGCGGACTGCAATTGTCCCGGGGCCACCGTTCGCCACTCACTCCCTTCGCAGAACGACCGGGCTGACAACCTCATTTCGTTCCAACACGATCTCCAGCTTGTTCAGCCGCAAGGCGTCGGGTAGCCATCTCACAATATCGCAAAGTTCGGAACTGGGGATGTCACGCAAGTCCCTTTGATTCATGGTGAGAATCTGGTCGTGGAGTTGAACGCCAGCTTGCGCAGCAGGAGAGGATTCCCTCACCCATCCCACGTACACGGATCGGTTCTTCAAATAGGGCCTGAAGCCGAACGACGGTGTCTCGACGATTGGTTCCCGGTATCGGTGAAAGTAGATGGCTTCGTTCGCGTAATCGAGTGTGACAACATGCGACTCGAAGACCTTCGCGCCAATGAGCGAGGGGACTTCCTTTCGAGTCCAAACCTGAACATCCTCGAACCGTAGGTCTCCAATCGAAAGTTGCTTGAGCGGGATGAGGTGAAACGTTTCATCTTTCCCTCTCCCTCCGGCGGACTCACCAAACGTTCCAAATGCACTTTCTGTGTTGGCAGGGATGAGCTTGCGCTTGGTTAGCTCTTCCGAGGCCAGATGGTTCAAATGCAGTAGTTCGGAATTGCCGGTGTCGAACATGGCATGGTCAGTGAACTCACCGTTGATCTGATACTCCAGCACAGGGTAGAAGGGATATTGGGTCACCTTCAACTTGGCTTTGGACGCGCTCTCAACGTAATCCAGATTTCGGCTGTCGCTGGCAAGCACCAACTGTTGCTTCTGAAAGTTGATCTGCCATGTGCAGAGCGGCATGATTTCGGAGCCAATAATTCCTCCATCGAGAAAGCAGTGGCCGGTTTCCAGCGTGGAAGCATCGAAGACAAAGACAGGGATGTTGCGGAAGCTAACCCCTCCAATTTGTAAGCGATCGAGGATGGAGAGGTCCATGGCGACCAAATTGCCATTGGCGTCCTTTCCGGTATTGGTCCCTTTGATTTCTAGATCGAGCTCCTCGGCGACTTCCTGGGTGAGAATCGTGGGAGAGCCCGTATCTAGAATAAAGCGATAAGGGCGCCCATTAACTTCCGCCCTCAGGAATATCTTGCTCTCCCAAGTCTCAATCGGGATGGTCGACGTAAATTCCTTCGAATCAAGGTAGGGCTTCGTCTGAAGGACTGCGGAAGCTTGTGGGAGAGGCTCAGGCGAGGCGCAACCTACCTGTAGGCAAAGCAGTAACCACAACGCGCAGAGTGTTTGCCGTCTCATGAAGCCTCTCTCGATGTCTAGGCCAGCAGCCTGGCGGCGGTCCTTGCAGCCTTGAAGTACACAGGGTCGATCGCCCCGAAGAGCGGTCGATGAATCGAACCACCCGAACGGAGTGGCGCGTGAGTCTAGCGGTTCGATTCGCGTTTGGATTGGAGCCAGAAGTCGTCCTTTCGGCACCGTGGCAAGATCTCGGTCGCGAAACCTGGTGGCCCAAGTTCTGTTGGAGCCCCGCCGCCTGGGGCACCGACTGTCGTGATTCGACTCCGATCGCCAGGAGTGTGGAGTTGCAGTAGGCAAGATCCAACGCCCGCCGGCGCGATGTTCAGGTCGCGGCGTGAGTCAGGACAAGGCTGCAAGGACGCGCCGCTTCAGGTAGGGCAACACATCCTGTTCGAACCACGGGTTCTTCTTGAGCCAGATGTTGTTCCGCGGGCTGGGGTGCGGCAGCGGAATCGCGTGCGGAGCGAAGCTCTCCCAATCCTTCACTAACTCAGTGAGTGACTTGGCGCCGCTCTTGAGATGCCACTTCGCCGCGTACTGCCCGACGACGAGCGTCAGCTTCACCGCACCCAGCTGCTCCATCAGACGCTCACGCCATTCTTCAGCGCACTCACGCCGCGGCGGCAGATCCCCGGACTTCCCAGTGCCGGGATAGCAGAACCCCATGGGCAAGATGCCAACCTTGGCGGCGTCATAGAACACCTCTTTGGTGACACCCATCCAATCGCGAAGTCGATCCCCACTCGGATCATCAAACGGCACGCCCGATTCGTGCACCCGCCGACCAGGCGCCTGCCCCGCGATCAGCACCCGCGAAGTGCTGCTGACCTGAAGCACAGGCCGCACGCCATGCTCTAAGAACTCCTCGCAGTTCGTGCAAGCGCGAACCTGCTTCAGGAGTTTGGTAAGCGCTTGGGTCATGCGTGCTGAAGCTTCCGCGAATCTCGGTGCTTTGGCTCGCGGAACCTCAGTGCTTCTGCGCGACTAACCAAAGTCGCAACAACTAGGCGTTGGATGGATTCGAACCCGTGAGCACTCCGTCGCCGGGTTCCACAGGGCTTCGCAAGCTAAGCGAAATCCCCGCGAGGGCTGGAATGGCCGGGACCGGGTCCCAATCCGCTCATTCCCAGCCCAGCGCCAGCAGCAGTCGATCCGTCTTCGCCGCGCTGATACGCCCCACCACCGTTCGCATCCCGCTCTGGTCCGCCGGGCTCAGCCTCAGCACCGTCGGCGTCGCCGACGCCCCGAGCGTGCCCCACGCCCCGGCGTCCGTCACCACCGATTGTCCCTCTCCCATCGACCCGCGGATCAGCTCCACGTGCGCCTCATCCTGAACCACCCAAACCCACCGCTGCTCATGCTCCGACGCAGCGCGCGCCAGATCCGCCAGCTCGCTCCACGACATACACCCCCGGCACTCCGGATGCGCAAAGATGAGCACCACCTCGGAGTCCTCTCCAGCTTCGTCGATGACTCCAGCCAGCGCCGTCCCCTCAAGCGTCGGCAACGGATCGCCGGGCTGCGAAGTCGGCTGATCCGATTCTGTCAGCATCACCCGCAGCGGGTCGTACGCCACGCTCGCCGTGAACCCACGCCCGCCTAGCCCGATCACCGTCTCCGGCGAAATGAACATGGGGAACGACCCGTCCCGCTGGGGGTCACCAAACATGATCACGCCGTCGGGCGGATGAAGCGCCGCGACGAC